>NZ_JCACHA010000890.1:0-7804 GCF_059503625.1 Skermanella sp. | reverse complement strand
CTCAATGACCATGGTTCGCCAGATCGTCATCGTCTTGGCGCTTATTGCCGCAGCCGGAGGTATCTGGTGGTTTGTCACCTCGTCCCCGACCGGCGGCAATGGAGCCGAATCCCGGCCGGCTCCATCGGCGGTAAAGGTGGAGGTCGCCGAGGTCCGGCTGGGCGAGATTGCGGAAGTGATCGAGGCGGTCGGCACGACCCGGCCCATCCAGTCGATCGACGTGATCGCCGACGCCAGCGGCCGGATCGACGAAATCCTGTTCGAGACGGGACAGCGGGTCGAGCAGGGCCAGCCGCTGGTCAGGCTCGACCGCGGCATCCAGCAGGCCAATCTGGCCGGAGCGGAAGCGGAACTGGCGGATATCCGCGTGCAGCTGGATCGGGCGCGGCAGCTCGTCACCAGCCGGGCCGTGTCCGAGGCGCGCGTCGATGAGCTGGAAGCGGCCTTCCTGGCTGCGGAAGCGCGCGTCGCGGCCGAACGGCAGCGCTTGCGCGACCGCACCACCAACGCCCCCTTCAGCGGCGTGGTCGGACTGAGGGAGGTCGATGTCGGCGCCCGCATCACCGATACCACCGTCCTGACCCGGCTCGACGACCTGTCCGTGATCGAGCTGGAGTTTCAGGTGCCGGAACGGTTCTTCGGAGCGATCCGCCTGGGCCAGACGGTCGAGGCGACCAGCACCGCCTTTCCCGATACCGTCTTCGCCGGGCAGGTCGCGGCCATCGACACCAGGATCGATGCCGTGTCCCGGTCGTTCCGGGTGCGCGCCGAGCTGCCCAATTCCGACGCCGGCCTCCCCGGTGGGCTGTTCATGCTGGCCCGCATCACCCTGACGACCCGGCCGGACGCCATCCTGATACCGGAAGAGTCCGTCATGGCCGAGGGCCGCTCCACCTTCGTCTACCGGATCGCCGGTACCCCGGCTGAACCGAAAGCGGAGCGGATCGAGGTTCGCATCGGCCAGCGCCGCGTCGGCGAGGTCGAGGTCGTGGAAGGTCTGACGTCCGGCGACCGCGTGGTGACGGCCGGACTGCAACGGCTGCGCTCCGGCGCTCCCGTCCGCCTGTCGGAGCCGCCCGGCAAAGCGCCCTCCGAGGGCAGCGTGGCGGAACGGGCGCCATGATCTCCGATTTCAGCATCAGGCGTCCGGTCCTCGCCATCGTCCTCAGCGCGCTGATCGTGGTGATCGGCATCGCGGCCCTGCTGCGGCTGCCGGTCCGCGAACTTCCCGACGTCGATACCGCCGTCGTCACCGTCACGACGACCTATGAAGGCGCCGCACCGGAGATCATCGACACCGAGGTCATCGAGGTTCTGGAAGGCGCCATCAGCGGCGTGGACGGCATTCGCAGCATCCGGTCCTCCAGCAGGCTGGGGCGCGGCCGGATCGTGGTGGAATTCGTCACGTCGCGCGACATCGATCAGGCCGCCAACGATGTCCGCGATGCGGTCGGCCGCGTCCTGGTCGACCTGCCGGACGAGGCGGACACGCCCGAGATCGTAAAAACAGACAGCGACGCCCAGCCGATCCTGCGGATCGCGGTCACCAGCGACCGCATGACGCCCGCCGACATCAACGACTACGCCAGCCGCTTCATCGTCGACCGCCTGTCCGTCCTGAACGGCGTGGCGCAGGTCGAAGTCTTCGGCGAACGGCGTTATGCCATCCGGATCTGGTTGAACCGCGAAGCCCTCGCCGCCCGGAACCTGACGGTAGCGGATGTCGAGGCGGCGCTCCGGCGCAACAACGTGGAACTGCCGGCGGGCGAATTGGAATCGATCTCCCGGCAGTTCACCGTGCGAACCGACACCCGGCTGACCAGCCCGGAGGAATTCCGCGATATCATGGTGGCCCAGGCTGGCAACTATCCCATTCGCTTGCGGGATCTGGCGGAGGTCGAACTGGGTGTCGAGGACGACGACTCCATCGTCAGGTCCAACGGCGAAGCCGCCGTAGGCCTCGGCGTCCTGCGGCAGTCGCAGGCCAATACCATCGAAGTCAGCAATCAGGTCCGCGCGGAACTGGATGCGCTGAAGCCGACGCTGCCGGAGGGCATGTCGATCATGGTCAGCTCCGACGACGCGCTATTCATTTCCCAGTCCATCGAGGAAGTGGTGATAGCGCTCGGCATGTCGGTGCTGCTGGTCATCGCGGTGATCTTCCTGTTCCTGCACTCCGTGCGGGCGACGATCGTGCCCGCCGTCACCATTCCGGTCGCCGTGATCGGCACCCTGGCCTTCATCTATGCCTTCGGCTTCTCGATCAACATCCTGACGCTGCTGGCGTTGCTGCTCGCCATCGGGCTGGTGGTGGACGACGCCATCGTGGTGCTGGAGAACATCCAGCGCCGGGTCGAGGCCGGTGAAAAGCCGCTGGCGGCGGCCTTCCTGGGAACCCGGCAGGTGACATTCGCCGTTATCGCGACCTCGCTGACCCTGATCGCCGTGTTCGTGCCGATCTCCACGCTGGAAGGGCAGGTCGGCCGCCTCTTCGCCGAATTCGGGCTGGTCATGGCGGCGGCCGTCGCGATCTCGACCTTCGTGGCGCTGTCGCTCTGCGCGATGCTGTGCTCCAAGCTGCTGCGCGGCACCGAGAAACCGGGGAGGATCGGGCGGTCGCTGGAGAGTGCCTTCAACGGCATGGCCAACGGCTATCGCCGCATGCTCGACCGTGCGATCCGGGCGCCGGTCGTCGTGCTGGCGGTCGCGGGGGTGATTTCCGCCGGCACGGTCTTTCTATACGACGCCTTGCCGCGTGAGCTGACGCCGACCGAGGACCGGGGCGTCTTCTTCATTCCGGTGACCTCCCCCGAAGGCGCCACCGCCGGCTACACCGACGCCAACATCGCCCGGATCGAGGATGTCCTGGCCCCGCTCCAGGCCTCCGGGGAGGCGCAGCGCGTGTTCACGATCGTGGGCTTCCGCAACCAGCCGGGCCGGGGCTTCGTCGTCGTCGGGCTGTCGGACTGGGGCGAACGGGAACGCAGCCAGCGGGAGATCGTCAACTCGATCATTCCCGGTGTCGCCGGCATCCCCGGCGTCCGCGCCTTTCCCGTCAATCCGGCGGCGCTCGGCCAGCGGGGCAGCAGCGCGCCGCTCCAGGTCGTGATCGGCGGTCAGGACTACGAGGTCATCCAGGAATGGGCCGACCGGATCGTCGAACGTGCGGCGGAGAATCCGGGACTTCAGAACGTCGAAACCGATTTCGAAGCGACCCGGCCCCAGTTCAACGTGCGGATCGATCGGCGGAAGGCCGACGATCTGGAAATCGGGATTGAGCAGATCGGCGGAACGCTCCAGACGATGCTGGCATCGCGCGAGGTGACCGACTTCATCGACAGGGGCAGGGTCTATCCGGTCATCCTCCAGGCCCGCGACACCGACCGGCAAACCCCCGCCGACCTGACCAACATCTTCGTCCGCTCCGGGGAGGACGGCGCGCTGGTGCCGCTCAACGCGCTGGTGACGCTGGACGAACTCGCCGCCCCTCCCGAACTGCTGCGCTACGACCGCCTGCCTTCGATCACCGTTTCGGCCTCGCTCGCCGACGGCTACGACCTGGGATCGGCGATAGATTACATCAACGCGATAGCGGAAGAGGAACTGCCGCCCGAAGGACGCCTCAGCTACACCGGCCAGAGCCAGCAGTTCCTGGAAACGTCTGGTGGGATCGCCATCACCTTCGGGATAGCCCTGCTGATCGTCTTCCTGGTGCTGGCCGCCCAGTTCGAAAGCTTCATCCATCCGCTGATCATCATGCTGTCGGTGCCGCTGGGGCTTGCCGGCGCTCTCGGCGCGCTGGCGCTGGCGGGGCTGTCGCTCAACATCTACAGCCAGGTCGGGATGGTCCTGCTGATCGGCCTGATGGCCAAGAACGGCATCCTGATCGTCGAGTTCGCCAATCAGCTGCGGGCGGAAGGAATGGATGTCCGGCAGGCCATCACCGAAGGTTCGGCCCTGCGCTTCCGGCCGATCCTGATGACCGTCCTCTCGACCGTTCTGGGATCGGTGCCGCTGATACTGGCAAGCGGCGCCGGGGCCGAAAGCCGTATCGCCATCGGCACCGTGATCATCGGCGGGCTGAGCGTCGCGTCGCTGCTGACGCTGTTCGTGACACCCGTGCTCTACGATCTGCTGGCCCGCTACACCCGCCCCGCCAATGCGGTGGCGGAAGAGCTGAGCGGTCAGCTCAGGGCGCTTCGGCAAACCAAGCATCAGCCTGCCGAGTGATTTGGATCAACCCGTCGCTCTCCGCATCATGCCATGAGCCTGGGGTTGAGGTGCTGCCGCCAGTACAACGGCAGGATCGATTTTCCATCGGCGGCAGGATAAGGTGCTGCTGAAAATCTCCATCGCAGGAGCGCAGAAGCCTTGAACGGCCACGGAGACAGGCTGCCCCCCAAAGCTTCGCCTGAAGACGAAAAACCGGGAGACGTATTGCACACCGCATCGAGCCGTCTTCCTCTCAAGCTTGTCCTGGTCGCCGGTCTTCTGCCGCTCATCCTCCTCGGGGCCGCGTTCCTGAGAATGCTGAGCGTCGAGAGGACGACCGCTATCGAGGAGATGCTCGAACAGAACGCAGTCGCCGCCGAGATGGCCATCAGCCTGTATGTCGGGCAGGAAACCGGGCGCCTCGAGGGATTGGCGGCCTCATCCTCCCTCGATTCGGGAAACTGGACTTCCTTCCGGGTCGAGGCCCGGCGCTTGATCGACCGGCATCCCCATTGGCTGAACATCATCGTTACGGACGACAGCCGGCAGGTCTTCAACGAGCGCCTGGGACCTGAACAGCCGCTTCCTCCCGTGCACGACCTGGACAGCGTGCGCACGGTTTTCGAAAGCGGCCGTCCTGCCGTCGGAAACCTCGCTCCCGGAGCGAGCGGCACGCTCGGAGCGGCATTCCGCGTCCCTGTATTTCGCAATGGCCTTGTACGATACACCCTGGTTGCTCCGGCCGCGCCCACGCTTTTCTCACGGGTACTCCGCGAACAAAAATTGCCTGCCGGCTGGACCGCTTTGGTCGTCGACGCGAACGGTATCGTGGTCGGCCACTCGGCGGATGCGGAAACGACGGTGGGTAAGCCGGTCGGCACGCCCTTGGCGGACCCGCTGCCGGGGGCAGGGACCATGACCGGCACGGTCAGCATGGCCGATGGCTCGGATTACCGCATCGCCGTGGCTGCGGCCATAGCACCGGGATGGCGCGTGGCCGTCATGGCGCCGGCGTCGCTGGTCGGAGCACCGGCGCGGTTCGGCGAGTATGCGGTATGGGGAGCGGTCGCAGGCGGAGTCGTCCTGGCGGTCGTCCTGATCGGGGCACTGCTCAGCGCAGCGACGAGCCGCCGGACGCTGGACAACCTGTCGCGCCTTCACGCTCGGGCGGCGGCGGGCGAAGCGGCCCTGGCACGGAGCGAGGCACAGTTCCGAACGCTGGCGGAATCGATGCCCGCGCTCCTGTTCGTCACCAACTCGGCTGGCGCCAATATCTACACCAATCCACGGTTTCAGGAATATTGCGGATCGAAGGCGCAGGATCTGCTCGGCGCCGGCTGGCATGCCGTGGTCCATCCCGAGGACAGGGATCGAGCCGCCTGTCTCTGGGACCGTGCCGTGCAATCCGGAGCGATATACGAGGCGGAGTACAGGTTCCGGCGTTCCGACGGTGGCTGGCGCTGGTTCCTGTGCCGTGCGATACCGCAACGCAACGATGACGGCACTATAGAGCGGTGGGTCGGCACCTGTACCGACATCCAGGCCATGAGAGAGGCGGAGGAGCGGCTGCACCTGCTGATGCGGGAGGTGGACCATCGGGCCAAGAACGCCCTGGCGGTTGTCCAGTCGATCCTCTACCTGTCCCGTGCCGACGATCCGGCCACCTTTGCGGAGGCGGTGGAAGGCCGGATCAATGCCATGGCGCGGGTCCATTCGCTGCTCTCGGCCAGCCGCTGGTCGGGCGTGATGCTCGGCGACCTGATCAGCCGTGAATTGGCGGCGTTCTCCACGCGGCGCCGCGTCGATATCCGGGGTCCGGCACTGGCGCTCAGGCCGGAGGCGGCCCAGGCAGTGGCATTGGTGCTCCACGAACTCGCGACCAATGCCGCCAAGTACGGCGCCCTGGCGGCGGACGGAGGCCGGCTGGCCGTCACATGGTCTCTCGGAAACGATCCGCGGGAACTCACCCTGGTCTGGCGCGAGGAAGGCGGACCTGCCCTTGCGGAACCGCCCAAGGGCAGGGGCTTCGGCATGGTCATGATCGAGCAGGTGGTGGGGCGTCAACTGGACGGGCGGCTCGAACTCGATTGGCGTCGCGACGGCTTGTGCTGCACCATGGCGTACCCGGAGGACTGTTTCACGGTGGGCGGCGTGGTCGGCGCACCAGCGGAGCCCGCCCCGGAGGCTGCGACCAGCCCGCCACCTCCCGCCGGCCATTCCATCCTGGTGGTGGAGGATGAAGCGATCACGGCCTTGGCTGCCGCGCAGACGCTGGAGGAGGCCGGCTTCACCGTCATAGGTCCGGCGGCGCGGGTCGGGGAGGCGATCGACCTGCTGCGGACAAGCCTTCCCGACGCGGCCATGCTCGATCTCAATCTGTTCGGAAGTCCGGCGTACCCGATCGCCGAGGCCCTGAAAAGCCGGGGCATCCCCTTCCTGTTCTGTACAGGTTATCAGGACCTGAACCATGCCGAAGGCATCATGGACGATGTACCGGTCCTCTCGAAGCCGGTCGCGGCAGGAAAGCTTGTCCGCGAACTGACCAAGCTCATCGCGGACAACGCCGGTCCGCAGGCTGCACAGCCGGCGCTCGGCGCCGATGCCCGGCGTCCATAACCGCAAAACGCAATCCCCGTCCTGAACTTCCGCTGCCGCAACGGGTTCATTGCCGACGAATGACTGTATCGGCCGACCATATCGGCACGGTGGCGTAAAGATCGAAACGGCGATGGGGAGACTAGAATGCTCGGCGCAATCACCAACTGGTCGACAAGCCTGGTCGAGCGGTATCTGCCCGATCCCTTCGTTCTCGTATTGCTGCTGACAGTGCTCGTCTACGCCGCCGGTATCCTGTTCGAGGGCGCGTCGCCGCTCGCCATGGCGCGCTATTGGGGCGGCGGGTTCTGGCAGCTGCTGGAGTTCGCCATGCAGATGGTGCTGGTGCTGGTGACCGGTTTCGTGCTGGCCAGCACGCCCTTCTTCCGGCGGATGCTTTCCGCCATCGCAAGGCTGGCGAAGACGCCGAGTCAGGCGATCGTCATCGTCACGCTGGTGTCGCTGGCGGCGAGCTGGATCAACTGGGGCTTCGGCCTCGTCATCGGCGCCTTGTTCGCCCGGCAGCTCGCCCGCGCCGTTCCCGATGTGGATTACCGGCTGCTGATCGCCAGCGCCTATTCCGGTTTCGTGATCTGGCACGGCGGCTTGTCCGGCTCGGTTCCCCTGACCATCGCCACCCCCGGCCATTTCACGGAGAAGCTGATCGGGATCGTGCCGGCCAGCCAGACGATCTTCAGCAGCTACAACCTGATCATCGTCGGTGCGCTGTTCATCCTGATCCCGCTGACCAACCGCTTGATGCTAGGCCATGGCGGCCGGCCCGTCCACGTCGATCCGGACAAGCTGGTCGACATGGAACCGGAAGACGCCGGCCGCATCGGGCGTCCCGCCGACTGGCTGGAGCAGAGCCGCGTGATCTCCTGGGCCGTAGGGCTGCTCGGGCTGCTGTTCATGGGGCTCTACGTGGCCGACAAGGGATTGGCGCTGAACCTGAACATCGTCAACTTCATCTTCCTTTTCCTCGGAATCCTGCTCC
>NZ_JCACHA010000889.1:0-7806 GCF_059503625.1 Skermanella sp. | reverse complement strand
GACGTCGCAATGCCCTTCGGCGCCATCGACGCAGGCGGTCAGCGCTATCGGCCCGTCCACGGCGCTGATGATCTCGGCGATCGAGATACCCTCCGCCGCCCGCGTCAGGCTGTAGCCACCGGCAGCGCCCCGATGGGAGTCCATCAGGCCGGCCGGAGCCAGCAGTTTCATGAGCTTGGCGACGGTGGGGGCGGGGACGCCGGTGCGCTCTGCAAGCTGAGGAACGGTCTGGACGCAGGCGCCGTCACGCGCCATCCGCGCCATCACGATCACCGCGTAGTCCGTCATCTTGCTGAGCTTGATCATCCCGGCGCCTCAATCCGTACCAATCTGGTACTGATTAAGTGATGAGCCGCGCTGGGATGTCAAGGTGCTTGGCAGCCTTATCATACGCCTTTCGGCTGGGACGAAGAAAGACCCAGCGCATTCCTGGGGCATTTTAGGGATACGGAAAAGGGTGCGGCATTCCGCCGCGCTGACGCTGCATATCTCGCAGGGCAGTCATCGGCCGCCGCTTCGCCCTTCCGGACCTTCCTGCGAGCATGCTAAGGCCCGCCGATAATACCTCTCCGGCGGAAATTGAGCGGCTGGAAGACTATCTTTTTAGCAAGGGTTTGCTGGCATGACGCTTGAATATATCGAGATTTCCGAGGCTGTCGCGCACGACATCGACGAAGGCCATCGGCATGATCCCGCTGGATTCATGCGCAAGTCCCCCGTGCGTTCGGCCATGAGCGTCATTGCCGACGCCATTGCTACGCCTGAAGAGGCGCAGGAGATGTACGGGGTCGAGTTCACCGACGAAGAGCTCGATCAGGCTCGCACGATCCAAACCAGGAATTGCGCCCAAGCCTGAGGGATCATCTCCCAGGTTCCAACAAGTTGCGTTCCGAAGCTTGCTCCAGCGGATAGTCCCGCAACGGGTCGTAGACGACCCCGCTCCGTCCCGGACGGCTTTCGAACAGGGTGAAGTGCCCGATCGGGATCGGTCCGGCGCGGAACAGGCCGCGGTCCTCGATGAAGCGCCCGACGCGCTCCTGGGGGGAGCTGTGCAGCCGGGCGAGCGTCACGTGCGGCGTATAGCGGCGTTCTTCCGGCGGCAGTCCCGCCCGCACCAGCGCCGACTCGACCTTCTGGTTCAGGTGGAACAGCGCCTCGTTGCGCTCCACCCCGGCCCACAGGATGCGCGACCGGCTGCCGCTGCCGAACTGGCCGACGCCGTCGAGCACGAGGTCGAAGTCGGGCGCCGAGACGCCCGCCAGAGCCTCGTCTATGTCCGGGATCAGCCCGTTCTCGACCTCGCCGATGAAGCGGAGGGTCAGGTGCAGGTTATTGATTTCGGTCCAGCGGGCGCCGGGGACGCCGCCGCCGAGGCCGGCAAGGCGTTCCCGGACGGCTTCCGGCAGTTCCAGGGCTACGAACAAACGGATCATGGTGCTTCAGCCGACAGGCGGCGTCTTTAAGGTCTCAGGGACAGGGATTCGGGAGCCTTTCGTGGACGTCCTCGATCTCCTTCAACACCTCGTCCGACAGATTGATTTCGATGGAATCGATGTTGGTCTTCAGATGCTCCATCGACGTGGCGCCGATGATGTTGGAGGTCACGAAGGGCTGCCGGTTGACAAAGGCAAGCGCCAGATGCGCCGGGTCCAGGCCGTGCCGCTTGGCGATGTCCAGATAGGCGCGGACTGCGGGATCGGCGTTGACCTTGTCGTAGCGCGACTTGCGGTGGTCCAGCGCGCGGCGGGTGCCGGGCGGAACAGCGCCGTCCAGGTACTTGCCGGTCAGGGTCGCGGCGGCCAGCGGCGAGTAGGCTAGCAGGCCGGCCTGTTCGCGGACCGAGACCTCGGCCAGACCGTCCTCGTAGCTGCGGTTCAGCAGGTTATAGGCGTTCTGGACGCTGACGACGCGGGGCAGGCCAAGCTGGTCGGCCAGTCGCAGGAAGGTCATCGTGCCCCAGGGCGACTCGTTCGACAGGCCGATGAAGCGGACCTTGCCGGACCGCACGAGATCGTCGGCGGCCCGCAGCGTCTCCTCGATCGGTGTCGCTTCCGCGTCGTCTCCCCCCTTGTAGCCGCGCGCGCCGAAGCGGGCGGTGGTGCGGTCGGGCCAGTGGAACTGGTAGAGGTCGATGTAGTCGGTCTTCAGCCGGGACAGGCTGTCCTCGACGGCGCGGACGAGGTTGTCGCGGTCGAGCCGGGCCTTGCCTTCGCGGATCCATCCGAAGCCGCCGGGTGCCCGGCCGATCGCCTTGCTCGCCAGCACGACCTTGTCGCGGCCACCCCGGCGCTCGAACCACGTGCCGATGATCTTCTCGGTCGAACCGTAGCTCTCCTCGATCGGCGGGATCGCGTACATCTCGGCGGTGTCCCAGAAATTGACGCCGCGCTCCAGCGCATAGTCCATCTGGGCGTGGCCCTCGGCCTCCGTGTTCTGCCGCCCCCAGGTCATCGTCCCAAGGCAAATGGCGCTGACCTGCACGTCGGTGCGGCCCAGTCTCCGGTATTCCATGGTATTCCTTGTAGAACTTCTTAAACTTACAGGAAGAGGGTGAGTACGCCGGTATAGCCGTAAAGCCGGTTGTGGGAAATCTCCCCGTTGGCGAAAAAACCGACCAGCGGAAAATCGCCCAGCGTGTCCCGGATCGTCTTCAACTCCTGGCTATCGTCGCCGAACAGTGCCGGTCCGCGGGCGAGGCAGGACACGTAGACGCCGCCGCGCGGCGGCCCCTTCAGCCGCTTCTGGATGACGGACAGCATCCGCTCCAGATCGGCCTGGGCGCTCGCCAGATCGCGCCGTGCGAACATGATCGAGCGTCCCGGCTCGACCATGTCGCCGATGGCGATCAGCCCGTGGTTGGGATCGATGCCGACCAGATTGCGCACCAGATAGTCGCCGGTGTCCGACCCAGTGATCGGCAGTGCGGCGAAGATATAGCCGGCGACCCGGCGCAGGTCGCGCGCCAGCAGCTCGCCGATATCCTCCTTGAAGACCTCCAGCGCCGGTCTGCCGTCGATCTCGACGATGATGTTGTTCTGTGCCCGTGTGATCTTGTGGACCGGCCCGATCGGCGTGCAGCCCTGCGTCAGGCCGGTGGCGACCGGGACGTCGCTGGAGAACAGCACGCCCGACACGCCGCCCTCGATCACCGGGGCGGTGCCCGGACGCCCGCCGAACTGACCGTAATTGGTCCGCGACGACGTCAGCCCGCCGACCAGGAAACCGCCCAGCGCATCGGACAGCTCAGGGATGATGTCGTGGGTCTGGGGATTGCGCGGGTCGCCGTGGACCAGCGCCAGCACCGGACCGTGGCCTTTCAGCCATTCCGCCGTCTCGGGGGCGAAGCCCTCGATGCTCTCGGTGATGGGGGCGGGCAGGTGGAAGCTGCCGGGCTCGAACTGCGCCGCCATCACGGCGATGGCCGGCTTGCCGAACAGTTCCTCACCCGTGGCGCAGATGCCGATGCCGACCGTGCCGACCCACTCCTTGATGCCGGTGACGCCGCGCATCAGCGTCACGATGCTGACGGCGTCGGCGGCCAGCTCGTCGGAGATGTAGAGGAAGCCCAGGTTGCAGCCATCGACCGGACCCAGCTTGTCCAGGCAGGCCTTGACCGTCGTGCGCCAGTCCTCGCCGGTTCCCACGGCCGATGCGAAGCGGGCGCCGGTCGGCGCGTCACGCCCGCTCATTTGCCGGTTGCTCCCGTATCGGCCGCTCCGGGAAGACCGTCGATCAGGGCGGTCAGGTGCGGCAAAATGCCATTCACCACGATCGCGACACCCTTGGCATTGGGATGCATCCCGTCCTCCTGGTTAAGCTTAGGGTCCAGCGCCACCCCCTCCAGGAAGAAAGGATAGAGCGGCACGTCATGTTTCGCGGCGAGTTCCGGATATATGGCGTTGAAGCGGTCGCCGTACTCCCGCCCCAGATTGCGCGGCGCGTACATCCCGGCCAGCAGGGTCGGGACTCCGCGCTCTTTCATCGTGGTAAGAATGGCATCCAGATTTTCCCGCGTCGAGGCTGGATCGAGGCCGCGCAACCCGTCATTTGCGCCTAGTTCCACCACCGCGACATCTGGCTGATCGCCTAGCGCCCAGTCCAGCCGCGCCCTGCCGCCCGCCGTGGTATCGCCGGAAACGCCGGCGTTTATCACCTGGACGTCATAGCCCTTGTCCTTCAGCGCCTTCTGGAGCCTTGTGGTGAAGGCGTCGGCTTCCGGCAAGCCGTAGCCGGCGGTCAGGCTGTCGCCAAGCGCCAGAATCTTGACCGGCTCAGCCGCCGCGACAGGCGTCATCGCCACTCCCAACCCCAGCGCCGCGACGGATGCCGCCTTCGCAACCGCGTTGAAAAGCCGGCGACACAAGCCATATCCGCTTGAGCCTTCATGAATGTCTGGAAAACCCATGGCGAATTCCGATGCTGTATCTCGGGGTGACCTGATCGTCGAATTGGCCGACGTACACCTAAAGCTGGCCAGTGCCGCCGGTCCCGTCAACATCCTGCGTGGCATCGACCTGTCGGTCGGACGCGGCGAGACGGTCAGCGTGGTGGGGCCTTCGGGGTCCGGCAAGTCCACCATGATGATGATCATGGCGGGCCTGGAACGTCCGACCAGTGGATTGGTTCGGGTGGCAGGCCACGATCTCGGCGGAATGGACGAGGACAAGCTGGCCCGTTTCCGCCGCGACCATGTCGGCATCGTGTTCCAGGCGTTCCACTTGATCCCGACCATGACGGCCCTGGAGAACGTCGCGATCCCGCTGGAGTTCGCCGGCCGCAGGGACGCCTTCGAGCGTGCCCATGCCGGGCTGGAGGCCGTCGGCCTCAAGCACCGCACGACCCATTACCCCGGCCAGCTTTCCGGCGGTGAGCAGCAGCGCGTGGCACTGGCCCGCGCCTTTTCGTCCGAACCGTCGCTGCTGCTGGCCGACGAACCCACCGGCAACCTGGACGGCGAGACCGGCGCGCAGGTCATCCGCCTGATGTTCGATCTGGCGAAGAACCGGGGCGCCACGCTGGTCCTGATCACCCACGATCCTGCCTTGGCCGCCCGCTGCGACCGCGCGATCCGGCTGGTGGACGGCCTGATCGAGAGCCGCGACGGCACAAAGGCCAACCTGCGTCCCATCCTCGCCTCCGGCGTCTGAGAATTTCCCCATGAACAATACGCTGTCGATCGCCTGGACCATCGCCCGGCGCGAGCTTCGCGGCGGCCTCAAGGGCTTCCGCATCTTCCTCGCCTGCCTGACGCTGGGTGTTGCCGCCATCGCGACGGTGCAGTCGCTGTCCGGCGGCATCATCGAGGGATTGCGGGCCGACGGGCGGGCGATCCTGGGCGGCGACGTGGCGCTCCGCGTCCTCTACAACCCGATCGGGGAGGCGGAGCGGACCTATCTCGACTCACAGGGGCGCGTGTCGGTCGCGGTCGAAGCGCGTTCGATGGCCAGGCGGGAGGACGGCGCCCGCTCGACCCTGGTCGAGCTGAAGGCGGTCGACGACCCTTACCCGCTCTACGGCGCCTTCACGCTCCGCGAGGGCGGCGATCTCCACGAAGCACTCGGGCAGCGGGACGGCGTCTGGGGCGCCGTGGTCGAGGAGACCGTCCGCCAGCGCCTTGACGTCAAGGTCGGCGACACCGTCAAGGTCGGCGATACGACCTTCCGCATCCGGGGCACGATCGAGCGCGAACCGGACCGCGCCGCGTCCGGCGGCTTCGTCCTGGGGCCGCGACTGCTGATCGACCTCAAATCGCTGGACAGCACCGGCCTGATCCAGCCCGGCAGCATGATCTACTGGAACTACAAGATCGGCCTCAATCCGGGCACCGATCTTCAGGCGTGGCAGAACGATCTTCAGAGCCGCTTCCCCGATGCCGGCTGGCGGGTGCGCGACTTCACCAACGCCGCCCCGCAGATCGAGCGCTTCATCGGTCGCCTCACCCTGTTCCTGACGCTGGTCGGGCTGACGGCGCTGCTGGTCGGCGGCGTCGGCGTCGGCAACGCCGTGCGCAGCTATCTCGACGGCAAGATCGCCACCATCGCGACCCTGAAGTGCCTGGGCGCCCCCGGTCCGCTGGTGTTCCAGGCCTACCTGCTCCAGATCCTGGTGCTGGCCTCCCTCGGCATCCTGCTCGGCCTCGTCATCGGTGCTGTGGCGCCGCTGATCGCGGCGGCGGCGCTGGCGAACGTGCTGCCGATCACGGCGCGCATCGGGATATATCCCGGCGGCCTCGCCATCGCTGCGGCCTTCGGCCTGCTGACGGCGCTGACGTTCTCGCTTTGGCCGCTCGGGCGGGCGCGGGAAGTCCCCGCCGGCGCCCTGTTCCGCGATGTCGTCTCCCCGGCCTCGGGGCGTCCGCGCGGCCTCTATCTGGCGGCGGGGCTCCTGTCCGGGGCAGCCCTTGCGGCGCTTGCGATCGTGACGGCGCAGGAAAAGGCGTTCGCGGCGTGGTTCGTCGGCGGTGCGTTCCTGACGCTGCTGGCCTTCCGGTTCGCGGCGACGGGCGTTACCTGGGGAGCAGCCCGCGTCGGCAGGCCGCGCAATCCGGGCTTCCGGCTGGCTCTGGCCAACCTGCACCGGCCGGGCAACCCGACCGGCAGCGTCGTCCTGTCGCTCGGCCTTGGCCTGACCGTGCTGGTCGCCATCGCCCTGATCGAGGGCAACTTCTCCGCCCGCGTCAACGAGAGCATCCCGAAGAACGCCCCCGCCTATTTCTTCATCGACATTCAGCCGAACCAGCGCGCCGATTTCAACAGCACCGTCCTGGGCGTCGAGGGGGCCAGCGATCTGCGCGAGGTGCCGATGCTGCGCGGCCGGATCTCCAAGGCGAACGGGGTGGAGGCGGAGAAGGCGCTGGTCAACCCCGAGCACGCCTGGGTGCTGCGCGGTGACCGGGGCGTCACATATTCCGGTCCGCCGCCGGAGGATGCCGAGATCACGGCCGGGCAGTGGTGGCCGGAGGACTACAAGGGCAAGCCGCTGGTGTCGATCTATGCCGACATCGCCGAAGCCTTCGGCATCGGCTTGGGCGACACGCTGACCGTCAACGTGCTGGGCCGCGACATCACGGCCGAGGTGGCGAGCATCCGCGCCATCGACTTCTCCACCATGAACATCAACTTCACGATCATCTTCTCTCCAGGATTGCTGGAAGGGGCGCCGCAGACCTTCCTCGCCACCGTCCGCGCCACGCCCGATGCCGAACCGCTGATCCAGCGCGCCGTCACCGACAGGTTCGGCAACATCACGTCGGTCCGGGTCCGCGACGCGCTGGACACCGTCAACGAACTGCTCGCCAATATCGGCACCGCCGTCCGCGTCACGGCGGCCATCACGCTGCTGGCCGGAACGCTGGTGCTGGCCGGGGCCGTCGCCGCCGGTCACAGGCGCCGGGTCTACGACGCGGTCGTGCTGAAGGTGCTGGGCGCCACCCGCGCCGACGTGCTCAAGGCCTTCCTGGTCGAATACGGCCTGCTCGGCCTCATCACGGCGGCGATCTCCGGCGCCATCGGCACGCTGACCGCCTGGGCGGTGCTGGTCCACGTGATGGATTGGGAATGGACCTTCCTGCCGTCGGCGGTGCTGTCCACCGCCGTCATCTGCACCGCGATCACGCTGGCTTTCGGCTTCATCGGCACGTGGCGGGCGCTCGGCCAGCCGGCGGCGCCGCTGCTGCGGAACGACTGAAGCCAAGAGCCGGAAGAAATGAACTGTGAGAACACTTTTCGCCGTGTAGGTCGGTCTAGAGCCAATACCGTTGAGTAGCATTTCATCAAAATGAAAGACTCACAGCGGGTTTTTGGATGA
>NZ_JCACHA010000888.1:0-7848 GCF_059503625.1 Skermanella sp. | reverse complement strand
TGAAGGGGCTGAGGTTGATCGACAGCGTTATGATCCAGGTGCTGGTCGCCTGGAGAAAGGCGGCGCTGCGGAGCGGCCCGTCCGGCAGGAAGCTCCAGGCGAGCGTGGCGAAGGCCGCCAGCGCCAGTTCCGCCGACATGCCGGCGACGCCGATGGCGAGCCTCTGGCGTTTCGACGGCAGCTTCCAGGCTTCGCTGGTATCGGTGTAGAGCACCGGCCACATCACCAGGAAAGCGGCGCCCATCGTCGGCACCCGGCAGCCGTAGCGGCGCGCCGTAAAGGCGTGGCCGAACTCATGCAGCAGTTTGGACGAGAACAGTGCTACGGCGGCGAGAGCCGCGCCTTCCGGCGTGAAAAAATGCAGGAAGGTGCCGGTGAAGCCGTCCCACTGCCTCACCACCAGCGCACCGCCGACCAGCGCCGCCAGCAGCACCAGCACCAGGAACCAGCGGGTGTAGACCCAGCCGATCAGGGGAACCACCGTCTTGAGGAACCGGTCGGGCCGGACCAGCGGTATCCGGAAGAACAGATAGTTCTTGAGCAGCCACATCGCCGGCGTCTTGCGGGTCGCCGCCACCTGACGCCTGAAGCGTTCGATCGCATCGGGGCCGCGCGCCTGGATCAGGTTGCCTGCCACCAGGAAGCGCGCGAAGGCTTCGACCTGGGCGGCGGTCGCCGCGATGGTGGTCCGTGCCGCGATGTCGGCGGCGATCAGCTCGATCTCGCCGAGATGCCAGCGGGAAAGGATCTCGAACTCCAGCCAGCCGATGCGATAGAAGCGGTTGGTGACGGGATCGTGCAATGTCCAGGTCGGGGCACCGTCGCGCGTCCGCGGGCCTTCATGCAGTGTCAGTTCGTCCCGTAGCGGCAGGAGCCGCATCGCGGACGGCGGCTGGCCGACCCCGATGGTCCGGACTCCCGCCGCCGCTCCCGGCGCCGATAAGGGGATCGAGGTCACGGCTACAGGCCCAGCCGCTGCCGGAGGCCGGCCAGGGGCCGGCGCATGACGTAGTAGAACAGTGTCGTAGGCTCGCCATAAACCTTGGCGACCCCTTTCAGGCCTATCCGGACAGGCTCGGCCTTGTCTCCGAAATCGGCTTTCAACCGATAGGCCAGCGATCCGTCGGGAGTGGGATTCGCCTGATAGCTGGCGTAGCTGAGCCTGCCGCCGACCGGGTTCTGGGGATCGACGTTGAGGAACAGGCTGACGTCGTTCCCTTCCGCTACGGCGATGGCGTCGCTGACGGCGACGTGGATCTCCATTTCCGCTTCGCGGGGGTCCGCGACGATAAGGATGCGTTCGCCGATGGAGACCGGCTTTCCGATCCAGTCGTTGACGTCGTCGAAGATGACGATGCCGTTGCGCGGCGACCTGACTTCGATCCGGGCAAGAAGGCCCTCCAGATACGTCACTTCCGCGGCACTCTGTTCCATCCGCCCCTGCAGGATCGCGAGTTGCGCCTTGCTGCGCGGATCGAACAGGGCCTGCTGTGCCGCCTGACGATACTCCGCCTCGCCGACCTCGAAGGCCTTGCGGGCGACATCCAGGCGGTTCTGAAGCCGGGCGGGATCGAGCGTCAGCAGCAGCTGCCCTTCCGTCACGAGCTGGTTGGGCAGGACCTCGACCCGGTCGACGACCCCGTCGATGGGGGCGCGAATCAGCACGGGCTGCTTGGGAATGACCTCCGCGGGTGCCAGGACGGACTGGCGGATCGGCATCCAGGCAAGACCCGCCAGCAGCGCCAGCACAAGGAAGCCAAGCTTTCCCCTGCGCTTGAACAGCCAGCTCGCACGGTCACGGCGGCCGCCCCGGAGCGCCGACCAGGAATGTGCGTAAGCGTCGCCGAGATAGCTGATGAGATGACGGTCGTGGTCCGTCCAGGGCTCGTCCCGGACAAGGAGCATACCGCCGAGGCGCTCCTCCTCCGACCGGTCGAGGGGAACCCAAAGGGCATGGGGCGGCAGCCAATCCACCCATTCGGCAGCCAGTCCGGGCGGTATCCCATGCGCATCGACCGGCTCGATCTCGCGGCTTTCGCCGACGGCTTTCAGCACCTTGCGCAGCCAGACCAGGAATGGTGCGTCGGCATCCGGCAGGGCGATGCCGGAAATCGCGACCACTTTGCCTTCACTCGACGAAGCGGTGCGGCGCCACAGGACGGCTTGGCGGTAGCGCATCAGGGCATGCGTCTCGTTGACGGCGAGAAAGCCGAACTCCTCCAGCGTGGCGGCATGCCGGATGCGCTTCTCAAGCTGGACGAGGCCGGTGATGCTGAGAAGCTGGCGGTTCAGAATGTCGTTCATCGTGTCCGTTCAACGCAGATGCGCGGACACTAAGTATTAGGCCTATTTGGTTAAAAAGTTTATTACCATGGTTGGGGGAGGAGTCGAGACGGCATAAAACTTCAGGGTGTCCGATATGTCGCGGCCAGTCCGACATACTGGGCTGCGGAGCGGGGAAAGAACTCGATCTCTTCCGCGGTCAGATCGCGCATCGGCCGAGCCGGCGTACCGGCCCAAAGCTCACCGCGCCTGACGCGCTTTTCGGGCGTGACGAGGGCGCCGGCCGCGACCATGGCGCCGGACTCTACATAGGCGCCGTCCATCAGGCAGGCCTTCATGCCGACGAAGCAGCCGCTTTCCAGCGTGCAGGCGTGCAGCAGGGCCATGTGCCCGATCGTGATGTCGTCGCCGATGAACGTCCCCTGCCCGCGCGATGCCACGTGGATCACGACGCCATCCTGGATGTTGGTCCTGGCTCCGATCCGGACGACGTTGACATCGCCCCTGACGACCGTGCCGAACCAGATGCTGGAGTCGGCGCCGATCTCCACGTCACCGATGACGACGGCGGTATCGGCTATGAAGGCGCTGTCATGGATGATAGGCGATTTGCCGTGATGCGGCAGAATCAGAGCGGTCATGAACATCCCCGGCTGATGGCTGTGCGTCGCACCCGTGCTGCGACGAACGCGAGACATAGCCATCGGCAAAGGAACTGACCAGAGGCGGAGTTGCCTCCTAGCGGTAGTTCACCTTGTACACTTGCGTCATCTGGCTGAGCGCCGCCTTGCGGACATTGGCGTCCTTGCTCATCAGCGCGGATGTCGGGTCCATCGTGGACGGCTGCGTCTGCGTGGCGGATCCGCCGCCCTGCATCTGCGCCCGCAGGGCGTCGAGCTGCGACGTGTCGCCGTTGCGGTAGGCCCGGAGGGCATCCGTCGTCTGCTGGACCTTGGACAGCGCATTGCGCGCCTTGGACAAGGCCGCCGAGCCGGCGTCGGTCGCACTGGCGGACGACGCTTCGCCCTGGTGGCTGTAAGTGCCCTTGGCGAGTCCCTTGGCCGTTTCGGCACCGGTAAGCCCTGCCGACTTGCCCTGGTAGTCGAGGACGGTGGTATCGGCGGAGGACACCTTCTTGTCGCGGACGAGGCCGACTTCGACGCCGAGCCCCCGGATATTGGTGGCCGATCCTACGCTCTGCTCGACCGTGGTCGCGCGGATCTCGATGCCGGACACATCCTTGGACGCAGCGGCCTTCTCGATCTGCGGAGCCAGCGACTTCAGCGACTCGTCCGTCGCCTTCGCCCGCTGGTCCTTGTCCTTATAGATGCCGCCGAGAGCCTGATCGATCTTGCCGCGCAACTGATCGCGCACGCTATCCGCCGTCCGGGGCTGGCCGGCAGTGAATTCCAGCTTGATCGCACCGGAGGCTCCCGCTGCCCGCTGTGTCGGCGCGACGGACGTGGCGCTCGACGCGGCGGTCGAGGTGGACGAAGCAGCGGACGTCGTAGCGGCCTTGGCCGTACTGGTCGTCTGGAACATCGACTGGAAACTGGTGATCGCGACCACGGCAGGAACTCCCTTCTGGAGCGAAGCCCTCCACCGGCGCACGGATCAGCCCAATGGAGGATATCTACCCCAAAAGATTATCACAGTCCGCTGGCAAAGAACAACGGTCCATCGAAACCGGTTTCATGGATCCGGGGCCGAGCTACTTCTTCACCCAGCGGCCCGACGGCGACAGCACGTACTGCCCGGCCGGCGTCCGGTCTATCAACTGGCGGCCCGCCATCGCCTGGACGCCGTCGACCGGTGCGCCGTTGGACCGGGCCACCTGATCGTAGCGCTGCATCCGCTGGGCGTTAACCTGCTCGACCTGGGCGCGGAGGGCAGTAGGAACGGTATCGGCAACGAAGCCGACGAGACCGTCCGGACGTTCGCCGATCAGGCCGGACTGCTTGGCGGCATCGAGGGACGCCTGGGCATGGGACGGCGCCGGAGCCGACAGGCCGATCCCGAGCGCCAGGGCCAAAACCATCGACCAGCGTATCATTTCCTGGAGCCTCCGGCGGTTCCGAACAGTTCAGGGTCTTCGGCGAAGACCTTTTCCAGATCGCGCTCGACCTTGATCCGGACCTCCTGCTCGATCTTGATGTTCAGGTTGATCTCGATCGGCTTGTCGGGAGCCTCGACCTTCACGGTCGGGCTGCATGCGGCAATCGGGAGAGCCACCATCAAGATCAGGTTCAGGCGCACCATTGCGGTTCTCGGCGATGCGCACCTATGCGCGGGGATGGTTCCGGTCATTTGTCCTGGTCCTGGAATTCCATCATCCGTTCGCGAACGGCCGAGGGAATCCGGTAGGTGGCTATTCCGCGCCGAAGGATCGTATCGAGCGCGCCGCCGACGTTTAGATTAAGGGCGACCGGATGGCCATCGTAGAATGACGGATTCGAGCCCCGTATGGCGAAGGACAGAGTCATTTCGCCTCCGGCCTGACCATCGACCGAGAGGGAGATTCCCTCATACCGGAAGTCGGTCAGCGCCTGGAGCAGCATGTCGGTGCTGCTGCCGGGATCACCGGCAAGAAAGGACGGGGGATCGTCCGGATCGTAGCGCAGGGTGCCGGGTCCTGTCGTTTCCAGGCGGCCGTTTTCGATCGAAACCGCATCCGGCGACAGATGCACGGGCAGGCTGCCGCGAAGGGTGCCGGAGGCGGAAAGACCGTCTACCGCCGCAAGGGACAGGAGCTGGCGCAGATCGACGTCGTGCGCTTCCAGCACGATGGTTTGGTCGTCGTCATTCGTTGCGGCTTCGAAAGGAGCGGCTCTCAGTTTGCCTCCCGCCCAATTCCATTCCGCCTTCGCAACGGATAGCCGGTCGCCCGGGACGCCGAACCGAATCTCGCCGTCGGTCAGCGGGACACCGGCATCCATCAGGGCAACGGAGATCGTCTGGCCGGCCGGAAGGCGAAGGGGCGACAGCCTGTCCGCCGTCACCACCGCGTTGATGCCCTGGGCGGTCACCGCCCCGGCGTCGACGGCGAGGTCCTTCAGCAGGATTTCAGCTTTTCCAGGGTCTGCCCCCTCCCCCCAAGCGGTCCGTGCCCTGACGCCGACGGTGCCGGAGAACTCGCCGATCCACTGCCTGGTTACGGGAAACAATGCAGTGAACTGGGCCGATTCCGCTCCGAACAGCGTCGGCTTCAGTCGAAGTCCCGCCTGCCCGGCCCCGGTGGAAAGGTCGTGCCGCCCCTTGAGCGCCATCGACACCTTTCCGGAGCGGTCCGTCAGAAGCGCATCGAAGGCGATCTCCCTGTCGAGGGACCCATCGGCAGTTCCGCTTAGCTTCATCGGAGCAAAGAAGGCGGGATCATGGCCGCCGGCGATCGTTGCGATAGCGTAATCAGCTTTCAGGGGCCGGTCGGCCGACCCGGCGATCGACAGGTTTCCACTGAAGCCGTCGCTGGCGATTCCCAGCCCGGGAAGATTGACCTTGGCTTTGCGCCAGCCGGCCTCCAGCGCCGTCAAGTCGCCCCCGGCAGTGAACGCCGCTTCGACGGTCGCTTCGGGCAGACTGCCGACGATTTTCAGTTCAGGCGCCTCTGCAGCGAGAGAAACGCTCCGCGCCTGAATGGCCGCATGCCATCCCTCAGCGAGGTCGAACACCAGGAAGTCGCGACTCGGAACGGGCTTCAGGCAGAGCGACTCGGGACGGGTGACCGTGGCGTTCCCCAGCACGATCCGCTTGGCGGTCAAAGTCACGCAGTCGTCGGGAACGAAGCGCCAGCGCCATCCTTCCAGCGGCTCGACTGCGCCTGCCGTTTTCAGAACGGCATCGGGAGCGTCGACGCCGTCCGGCAACAGGCCGGCGACCGGCATATCGAGGTCCAGCCGCGCGGAAACGCCGTTGCCGAAGGAATAGGCAAGGTCGATCAGGCCGATCCGGCGTCCGCTCGGTCCCTCCTCGCCGATGCTGAACGTACTGCCGCCCAGCCCGAGATGGACGACGTCGAGGTGCGCGGTCGGCGAAAGCGACTCGCGGATCAGCCTCGTTCCCTGCCACTCGATGATGGCGGGAAGGCTGGCGATGCCGGCGAGGCCGGCAACCGTCGCTATCAGAAGACCCCATACCCAGCGCCGCGCCATAGCTGCTCCTACCTCCATCTCAAGGATAAGCGTCGATAGAAACACCCTTCCACCCTCTCGTGGCAGAAAAAGGACATTTCGGAATGTTCGTTTGCGAAAACGCGGAAGCGATATTATGTTCGTATTCGAACATATCATGGCTTGGAGGTGGGGATGTCCGCGGAGGATGGAACGGTGGATATGCTGGTGATCGGCGGCGGCATCAACGGTGCCGGGATCGCGCGCGATGCGGCCGGCCGGGGACTCTCCGTCGTCCTGTGCGAACAGGCCGACCTTGCCAGCGCCACGTCTTCCTCCAGCAGCAAGCTGATCCACGGTGGATTGCGCTACCTGGAGCAGTACGAGTTCCGGCTGGTGCGGGAAGCGCTGGCCGAGCGCGAGGTGCTTTTGCGCAATGCGCCGCACATCATCTGGCCGATGCGGTTCGTGCTCCCCCACAACAAGCTCCTCCGCCCGGCCTGGATGATCAGGCTGGGGCTGTTCCTGTACGACCATATCGGCGGCAAGCGCAGCCTGCCCGGCACCAGGAGCCTCAGCTTCCGGACCGACCGGGTGGAGGGCGCTCCGCTCAAGCCGGAGCTTACGCGCGGCTTCGCCTATTCCGACTGCTGGGTCGAGGACTCGCGGCTCGTCGTGCTGAACGCGATGGACGCGCGGGCCCGCGGCGCGGAAATCCTGCTGAGGACCCGCTGCACCGAAGCCCGGCGGGAAGGCGACCGCTGGATCGCCAAGCTCAAGGATCTCGCCACCGGCGCCGAGCGGGTCGTGAGGGCTCGAATCCTCGTCAATGCCGCCGGCCCCTGGGTCGAGCGGGTGCTTCACGGCGTGGCCGGGCAGTCCGGCTCGGCTCACATGCGGCTGGTCAAGGGAAGCCATATCGTCGTTCCCCGCCTGTTCGAGGGCGACCACGCCTACATCCTCCAGAACACCGACCGCCGCGTGATCTTCGCGATTCCCTACGAGCATCGCTTCACGCTGATCGGAACGACCGACATTCCCTTCGAGGGCGACGCCACCGACGTCAGGATCACGCCGGAGGAGACCGACTACCTGTGCGATGCGGTCAGCCGGTACTTCGCGAAGCGGATCGGACCGGCCGATGTCGTCCGCAGCTACTCCGGCGTGCGGCCGCTCTATGATGACGACAGTTCGGCCAACCCGTCGGCGGTGACCCGCGACTATGTCTTCGACCTCGCGGGGAACCCGGGCGAAGCGCCGCTGCTGTCGATCTACGGCGGCAAGATCACGACCTACCGCCGGCTTGCCGAGCACGCGATGGACAAGCTGAAGCGCTTCGTTCCGGACCTGAAACCATCCTGGACCGCCGATGCGGCGCTGCCGGGCGGCGACATGGAGAGCCACCGGTTCGAGCCCTTCGCCGCCGCCTTCAAGGCGCGCCACCTCTGGCTGCCCGAAG
>NZ_JCACHA010000887.1:0-7858 GCF_059503625.1 Skermanella sp. | reverse complement strand
AGATCGGTGGTTCCGGCCACGAAGTACATGGCCAGGATCGCCAGCAGCATCAGCACCGAGCCGAGCAGCGTGTAGAGGAAGAACTTGAAGGCTGCATACACGCGCCGGGCGCCGCCCCAGACGCCGATGATCAGGAACATCGGGATCAGCACGCCTTCGAAGAAGACGTAGAAGAGCATGAAGTCCAGGGCGCAGAACATGCCCACCATCAGGGTCTCCAGGACCAGGAAGGCGATCATGTATTCCTTGACGCGGACCTTTACCGACTCCCAGCTCGCGAGGATGCAAAGAGGGGTCAGGAATGTCGAGAGCAGGACGAACAGCACCGAAATGCCGTCGACGCCCATATGGTAGTTGATGTTGAACGCGGGGATCCAGTCCGCGCGCTCGACCATCTGGAATGCTGCGGTCGTGTTGTCGAAGTTCAACCAGATGAACAAGGACAGCACGAAGGTGATCAGCGAGGTCCACAACGCCACATTACGCGCGTTGCGCGCCACTACGTCAGGCTCACCGCGGATCAATAAGATGAACGCGGCTCCGACGAGCGGCAGGAATGTCGTTAGCGACAGGATGGGCCAGCCAGCCATGATCAGTCTTGCCTCGCCGTATCAACCGAAGAAGTAGAACCAGCCGACGAGCAGGACCACGCCGATCACCATGACGAATGCATAGTGATAGACGTAGCCGGACTGCAAGCGGGCGGCACGAAAAGCGACGTCGCGGGTTGCGGCGGCGATGCCGTCAGGTCCGACGCCATCGATGATGGCGCCGTCACCCGATTTCCAGAGGCCGTAGCCCAGATACCGGGCCGGCTGGACGAACAGCCGGTCGTACAACTCGTCGAACATCCACTTGCGATAGACGAACCGGTAAAGCCCGCCGAGCGCATTCGTGACGATGCCGGGGAGTTGCGGCATGAACATGTAGAACAGGTAAGCCAGACCAATGCCGATCACGCCCGCGATGAAGGGAGCCAACGGGACCCAGGAGGGAACGTGGTGCGCCGCTTCGATCGTGTCGTGTTCATGGAGCACGAAGATGGCTTCGCCCCAAAAAGCCTCCCGGCCCTCGCCGACGAACCAGTTGTAGGCGAACATACCCGAGAACAGGGCGCCGACGGCGAGAACCGCAAGCGGAACCGTCATGATCGCAGGGCTCTCGTGGACATGGGCCATGACCCGGTCATTGGCGCGTGGCCGGCCGTGGAAGGTCAGGATGATCAGCCGCCAGGAGTAGAAAGCGGTCATCAGCGCGGCGGCGATGCCGAGCCAGAAGGCATAGGCGCCGACGCCGGAGTGCGCCGCATAGGCCGCTTCCAGGATCATATCCTTGGAGTAGTAGCCGGCAAAGAAAGGAATGCCCGCCAAGGCAAGGCTGCCAATCCACATCATCGCATAGGTGATAGGGATCAGGCGCCAGATACCGCCCATCTTCCTGATGTCCTGCTCGTCCGACATCGCGTGGATCACCGATCCGGCGCCGAGGAACAGCAGGGCCTTGAAGAAGGCGTGGGTCATCAGGTGGAACATTGCGGCGCTGTAGGCGGACACGCCGAGCGCGAAGAACATGTAGCCGAGCTGGCTCATCGTCGAGTAGGCGATGACCCGCTTGATGTCATACTGCGTCAGACCGATCGTCGCGGCGACGAAGGCCGTCGAAGCACCCACGATCGCGATGACGTTGAGGGCAATCGGCGCGTATTCGAAGATCGGCGACAGACGCGCGACCATGAAAACTCCGGCGGTCACCATCGTCGCGGCATGGATCAGCGCCGACACGGGCGTCGGGCCTTCCATGGCGTCCGGCAGCCAGGTATGGAGACCCAACTGCGCCGACTTGCCCATGGCGCCCATGAACAGCAGCAGGCAGGCGACGGTCAGGGCATCCAGGTTGAAGCCCAGGAAGTTCATCGTCTGCCCTGCCTTGCCGGCGGCAGCAGCGAACACCGTGTCGAAGTGGACGGAGCCGAACAGGTAGAAGATCGCCATGATGCCGAGCGCGAAACCGAAGTCGCCGACCCGGTTCACGATGAAGGCCTTCATGGAAGCGTTGTTGGCGCTGGGCTTCTCGTACCAGAAGTTGATCAGCAGGTACGAAGCGACGCCGACGCCTTCCCAGCCGAAATACATCTGAACGAAGTTGTCGGCCGTCACCAGCATCAGCATGAAGAAGGTGAACAGGCTGAGATAGGCCATGAACCGCGGCTTGTGGTGGTCATGGCTCATATAGCCGATGGAATAGACATGGACCATCGACGAGACTACGTTGACCACGATCAGCATGACCGCTGTCAGCGTATCGAACTTCAGGGCCCACGAAACCTCGAAGGTGCCGCTGTCGATCCAGGTAAAGAGTTCGATCGTCCGGGCATTGCCGTGAAGCGCCACGTCCACGAACAGCCAGATCGAAAGCAGTGCGGACAGCAGAACGGCGCCGGACGTGATGTACTGGGCCCCCCGGTCGCCGATCAGGCGCCCGAAGAACCCGGCGATGAATGCCGCAAGCAGCGGCAGGAAAATTGCTGCAATTTCCATGATCGCCGCCTCAGCCCTTCATCATATTGATGTCATCCACCGCGATGGTGCCGCGATTGCGGAAGTAGACGACGAGAATGGCAAGACCGATGGCAGCCTCGGCAGCGGCGACGGTCAGGATGAACATCGCGAACACTTGACCGACAAGGTCATTGAGGAACACCGAGAACGACACCAGATTGATGTTGACTGCCAGCAGGATCAACTCGACGGACATCAGGATGATGATCACGTTCTTCCGGTTCAGGAAGATTCCGAAAACGCCGAGCGTAAACACGATCGCCGCGACGGTGAGGTAATGGGCGAGACCGATTTCCATTCAGACACCTCCCCGGGTCGGCACCTTGCGGATCGCGACCACTTCGTCCCGACGGCGCGAAACCTGATTGCTGATGTTCTGACGGCGTACGCCCTCACGCGACCGCAGGGTCAGCACGATGGCGCCGATCATCGCGATCAGCAGGATCAGGCCGGATGCCTGGAACAGATAAACGTAACGCGTATAGATCAGCAATCCCAGCGCATGGGTGTTGGTGACCTGATCGGGTGTCGGGGTCGGAGCCGCGACGACCGTCGTAAGATCCGGTGCTATGACCCAGGTTCCCAATACCAGCGCCAGCTCCACCAGCAGGACAATCCCTACGGTGATCCCGATCGGCAGGTATTGCAGAGTGCCCGCCCGGAGTTCGCGGAAGTTGATGTCCAGCATCATGACCACGAACAGGAACAGCACTGCGACGGCACCGACATAGACGATCACCAGGATCATCGCCACGAACTCCGCGCCGATCAGCACGAAAAGGCCCGCCGCGTTGAAGAAGGCAAGGATCAGGAAGAGCACGGAGTGCACGGGGTTGCGGGCCGTTATGACCATGACGGCTGATGCCACCAGGATCGCGGCAAAAAGGTAGAAGGCCAGGCTCTGCACGATCATGGCGTTCCCCGCCTCTTAAGATGAGGGAAGGTGTCTGTGCTCACTTCCAGGTCCCTTTGTCGGGTTCTTGCAGTGTCTTGCGGACCATCCGGGGACACGCCGCCGTAGCGGCGCGGACCCCACATGTGTTGGGGCTTTTTAGCGGTAGGGAGCGTCCGTCGCAACATTGGAGGCCAGCTGGGCTTCCCAGCGGTCGCCGTTCGCGAGCAGCTTTTCCTTGTTGTAGAAGAGTTCCTCACGGGTTTCCGTGGCGAACTCGAAATTCGGACCTTCGACGATCGCGTCGACCGGGCAGGCCTCCTGGCACAGACCGCAATAGATGCACTTCGTCATGTCGATATCGTAGCGCGTCGTCCGGCGGCTGCCATCGTCACGCGGCTCGGCCTCGATCGTGATGGCCAGCGCCGGGCAAACAGCCTCGCACAGCTTACAGGCGATGCAGCGCTCTTCCCCGTTGGGATAACGTCGCAACGCGTGCTCTCCACGGAACCGCGGGCTGATCGGCCCCTTCTCGAACGGATAGTTCAGGGTAACCCGCGGCCGGAACATGTAGCTGAAAGTCAGGCCCAGTCCGGACAGCAATTCCGTCAGGAAGAAGCCCCGCGCAGTGCGATCCAGCAATGCCATGTTTTCAGTTCTCCTGTCATGGAGCCGGCGAAACTTCTAGTCCGCCGGACACGCATGAAATCATGCAAGGGTTACGAGGGCAGCCAGCCGAAGGTGACGAGGACACCGGCGGTCAGGACGACCCAGAACAGCGAGAACGGCAGGAAGATCTTCCAGCCCAACCGCATCAGCTGGTCATAGCGATAGCGAGGCACCGTCGCGCGGACCCATAGGAACACGAAGAGCACAAACGCGATCTTCAACGCGAACCAGATCGGCCCGGGTATCCAGTTGAACGGCGCGATATCGAACGGCGGCAGCCAGCCGCCCAGGAACAGGATCGACGTCATCGCGCTCATGAGGATCATGTTCGCGTATTCGCCGAGGAAGAACAGGGCGAAGGTCATCGCCGAATATTCGACGTTATAACCGCCGACCAATTCCGACTCGCCTTCCGGCAAGTCGAACGGAGCGCGGTTCGTCTCGGCCAGGGCTGAGATGAAAAAGACGACGAACATCGGCAGCAGCGGGATCGCGAACCATACCGTTCGCTGAGCGTTGACGACGTCGCTCAGGTTGAGCGACCCGACGCAGAGCAGAACGGTGATGATCACGAAGCCGATGGACACTTCGTAGGAGACCATCTGCGCCGCCGATCGGAGACCGCCGAGGAAGGCGTATTTCGAGTTGGACGCCCAGCCGGCCATGATGATGCCGTAGACGCCCAGGGACGAAATCGCGAACAGATACAGCACGCCGACATTGATGTCGGCGAGTACCATCCCATCGTCGAACGGGATCACCGCCCAAGCGATCAACGCCAGAAGGAAAGTCAGCATCGGAGCGAAAACGAACACCATGCGGTTTGCACCGGCAGGGATCACCGTTTCCTTGCCAAGCAGCTTCAGGCCATCGGCCATCGGCTGCAACAGGCCGAAAGGACCGACGATGTTCGGTCCCTGGCGAAGCTGCATGGCCGCCAGCACTTTGCGTTCCGCATAAGTCAGGTAGGCGATACCCACCATCAACGGGACGATGATCGCTACGATCTGGAGAACGATGATAATCGTCGGCCAAGCGTAGCCGGTCCAGAGTTCAGCCATGGGTGCCGGTCCTCTCCCTGGCGGCCAGCACGAACGTCTCGGTGCATTTGGCCATGGTGGCCGAGGCGCGGCTGATCGGGTCGGTCATGTAGTAGTTTTCGATAATCGGCTCGAACGGTGCGTTTTCGATCGTGCCGGCACGACCGAACGTACCCCACTCGGCCGCAACCAGAGCTTCGATGCTACGGAAAACGGGGCTGGCGTCGGCCAAGCGCTTCCGCACCTGAGACAAGCTGTCATAAGGCAGCTTGACACCGAGTTGTTCGCCCAAAGCCCGGATAATCTTCCAGTCCTCGCGCGCCTCGCCCAATGGGAATGCAGCCATGCGAGCCATCTGGACCCGGCCCTCGGTGTTCACATACAGGCCGTTCTTTTCGGTGTACGCGGCTCCGGGCAGGATCACGTCGGCACGGTGGGCGCCACGGTCGCCATGATGCCCCTGGTAAATCACGAAAGCCTTGCCGAGGCTTGTAGTGTCGATTTCGTCAGCACCCAGAAGGTAGACGACGTCGATTTGTCCCGCGCTTGCGGCCGACAGGATTTCCGCAGTCGCTTTACCGCCCTGCCCAGGCAGGAAACCGAGTTCCAGGCCGCCGACCCGTGCCGCAGCCGTGTGCAGCACGTTGAAGCCGTTCCAGCCGTCCTGGATCAGATTGAAGCTTTCGGCCAACTGGCGAGCCAGAGCATGGACCGCCGGACCGTCGGCTCGGCGCAATGCACCTGAGCCGAGGATCAGCATCGGCCGCTTGGCATCCTTCAGCACGTCACAGAAGGCGTGCTTGCCGTCGACCACATCTTGGAGCGTCTGAGGACCGGCGCCCAGGTATGTAGTCGGATATGTCAGATCCAGCTGCTGACCGATGACGCCGACCTTCAACCCGCCCATCAGGTAACGCTTGCGGATACGGGCGTTGACCATCGCCGCTTCCCAGCGGGGATTGGTCCCGATCAGCAGGATCGCATCCGCCTGCTCGATGCCGGCGATCGTCGTGTTGAACAGGTAGCCGGCGCGGGCGGAAGTGTCGAAGACTGCGCCGTCCTGGCGGCAGTCGAGGTTCCTGGATCCCAGACCCTCGACCAGATCCTTGAGCGCCACCATCGACTCGGCGTCGACCAGATCGCCGGCCAGCGCCGCGATCCGTTCGCCCGGCACACCCTTGACCTTGGCGGCGATGGCCGCGAAGGCTTCGGCCCAGGTGGCCGGCTGAAGCTTGCCGTCCTTGCGGACATAGGGACGGTCCAGCCGCTGGCGCTTCAGACCGTCGTAGGAGAAGCGGCTCTTGTCGGCCAGCCACTCTTCGTTGACGTCCTCGTTGAGGCGCGGGATGACGCGCATCACTTCCGGGCCGCGCGTATCGACGCGGATGTTGCTGCCGACCGCATCCATCACATCGATGGTCTCGGTCTTCCGCAGTTCCCAGGGACGGGTCGTGAAAGCATAAGGCTTCGAGGTCAATGCTCCGACCGGACAGACATCGATCAGGTTGCCGGACAGCTCCGACGAAATGGCCTGCTCGATGTAGGTGCCGATCTCCATATGCTCGCCGCGACCGGTGGCACCCAGCTCGGGAACGCCGGCGATTTCGTCCGCAAAGCGGATACAGCGGGTGCAGTGGATACAGCGGGTCATGATCGTCTTGATCAGCGGCCCGAGATACTTGTCCTTGACCGCCCGCTTGTTCTCCTGGAACCGCGACCGGTCGAAGCCGTAACCCATCGCCTGGTCCTGGAGATCGCACTCGCCGCCCTGATCGCAGATCGGGCAATCCAGCGGGTGGTTGATCAGCAGGAACTCCATGACGCCCTTGCGGGCCTTATGGACCAGATCGGTATTGGTCTTGATGACCATGCCTTCACCGCAGGGCATGGCACAGGATGCGACAGGCTTGGGAGCCTTTTCCATCTCGACCAGACACATGCGGCAGTTAGCGGGAACCGACAGCCGTTCGTGATAGCAGAAGCGCGGGATTTCGATGCCGATCTGCTCGCAGGCCTGCAGCACGGAAGTACCCGGCTCGACCTCGACCTCGATCCCGTCAATCGTTAGTTTGGGCATAGTGATGTCTCGTCGCTACGTTCGGCTACCGGTTCATTCCGCCGCGACACGCTGGGTGCCGGTATACTGGAGGATGCGCCGTTCCATTTCGGGGCGGAAATGCCTGATGAGGCCTTGAACCGGCCAGGCCGCCGCGTCACCCAGGGCGCAGATCGTGTGCCCCTCGATTTCCTTGGTGACGTCGAACAGCATGTCGATCTCGTCGATACGGGCCTTACCCTGCACCATGCGTTCCATCACGCGCCACATCCAACCCGTGCCTTCGCGGCAGGGTGTGCATTGGCCGCAGCTTTCGTGCATGTAGAACTTCGACAGGCGTGCGATCGCTTTCACGACATCGGTCGACTTGTCCATCACGATGACGGCGGCCGTGCCAAGACCCGAGCGCTGATCGCGGAGACTGTCGAAGTCCATCAGGACCGTATCGCAGATCGACCGCGGCAGAAGCGGAACGGACGAGCCGCCGGGAATGATCGCCAGCAGGTTGTCCCACCCGCCGCGCACGCCGCCGGCATGCTTTTCGATCAGCTCCCTCAGCGGAATGCCCATCTCCTCTTCCACGTTGCACGGATTGTTCACGTGCCCGGAGATGGAGAAGACCTTCGTGCCGGTGTTCTTCGGA
>NZ_JCACHA010000886.1:0-7865 GCF_059503625.1 Skermanella sp. | reverse complement strand
CCTGAAATGCTGGTGCTCCAGCCCGATACCGCTGCACCGGGAATGCGGATGGACCGCCGCATCGAGACCAGCGTCTTGTAGCTGTTGTCGGACGTGCCGCAGCACATGCCGGACGAGTTGTTGGCGGCGATGCCGCCGATCTTGGCGCTGTCGATGGAGGCCGGGTCGGGACCGATCTTACGGGCATAGCTCGCCAGCCGCCGGTTGGCGTCGGCGCCGAGCACGCCCGGCTGAAGCCGGACCAGCGCACCGGCCTTCTCGACCGTGACCCGGTCCCATTTCTCGCCCAGCATCATCAGCACGCTGTCGCTGACCGCCTGGCCGGACAGGCTGGTGCCGGCGGCGCGGAAGGTGACGGGCAACCCGTCGCGGCGGCAGGCGGCGAGCACCGCCAGCACCTCCGCCTCGCTCTCGACCTTGACGACGACCTGGGGGATCAGCCGGTAGAAGCTGGCATCGGTTCCGTAAGCCAGCAGCCTCAAGGGATCGCGGACGACGCGATCGGGACCGAAAAGGCCGGTGAATTCCCGGATGGCGCCGGCATAGGGGCCGGACCCGCGTACCACCGTATCGGATGACGTTCCATCAGGCATGCCGCGACACCCTCGTAGCTGTCGGACGGATGATTCCGGCCGCGTGTTTCCTCACCGTGCGGTCCTTCGATGGAGACCGCTGCCGCAAGGGGGTACGACAAGTTTACCTGTTTAGTAAAGTGGTAAAATTAGTTTCCCAAAACGATACCGGCGCTGCGCAGGGTCATTTCGGCTTACCGGCGACCAGTTTCGCGCCCTGCTGGCGGCGGAGTGCGACTTCTAGCCGCGCATCCGCCCGTTGCGCCTCCCGCAGCGCTTCCATGGTCGACGCCAGATGGGCGTCGGCCGTCGCGCGCGCCGCTTCCGGGTTGCCGGCGGCGATGGCGTGATAGATCGCCTGATGCTGGCGCAGGAAGCTGTCCCGCACGCCCCGGCGCTGATACAGGCTGGTCCGCTCGTAGAAAACGTCCTCGCTCATCATCCTGATGAACTGCTGCATGATCCGGATCAGCACCTCGTTGTGCGACGCCTCGTAGATCGCGAGGTGGAAGGCGGCGTCGGCCGCCGCTTCCTGCGACGGGTCGTCGAGCCCGTGAGCCTCCTCCATCTGGCGCAGGCAGTCGCCCAGCTTCTCGATGTCCGCAGGCGTGCCCCGCTCCGCCGCGAAGGCCGCCGCCGGTCCCGCCATCATCCGGCGGAACTCCAGATAGTCGAAGGCGGTCTCGGGATGGCACTGGAGCAGCCGGACGAGCGGGTCGGCCTTGACTGCGTTTTCTTCAGTATCTTCGGGGTCTTCGGGCGCTGTGTTCATGCCGCGACGATACCGGACCCGGGCACCTGCCTTCAACACCTGCGACAATTACGACACCTCCTGAGATGCATTTTTCGATTTACAAGATCACGGCATTTAAATTATCCACCCCGCAGATTGTCGGTCTAATAAGTTTACCAAAGCCGGCGACGTGGAAATAAAAATCATCAAATGGCCGTCAAGCGCTTGATCGGGCGCCGCCGCGGCAATCCGGAGTGGAAACGATATGCAGCCCTGGATGCAGGTTTACGACCCCGCAGGCAATCTGTGGGTGTCCGCGTTCGTCGCGGCGCTTCCCATCATCTTCTTTTTCGTGGCGCTGGCGGTCCTCCGCATGAAAGGCCACGTCGCGGCGACGATCACGGTCGCCATCGCCCTGGCGGTCGCGATCGTTTTCTACAAGATGCCGGTCGGCCAAGCCCTCGCATCCGCCGGCTACGGCTTCGTCTACGGGTTGTGGCCGATCGCCTGGATCATCCTGACCGCCGTGTTCCTGTACAAGGTCACGGTCAAGACCGGGCAGTTCGACATCATCCGCGCCTCGGTCGTCTCGATCACGGAAGACCAGCGCCTCCAGATGCTTCTGGTCGGCTTCTCGTTCGGCGCGTTCCTGGAAGGCGCCGCCGGCTTCGGCGCACCCGTCGCGATCACCGCCGCCCTGCTGGTCGGCCTCGGCTTCAATCCGCTCTACGCCGCCGGCCTGTGCCTGATCGCCAACACCGCCCCGGTCGCCTTCGGCGCCATGGGCATCCCGATGATCGTCGCGGGCCAGGTGACGGGTCTGGAAGCCTTCAAGATCGGCCAGATGGCCGGCCGCCAGCTGCCGCTGCTGGCCGTCTTCGTCCCGTTCTGGATCGTCTTCATCATGGACGGCGTCCGCGGCGTGAAGGAGACATGGCCGGCAGTTCTGGTGGCCGGCTCCACCTTCGCCTTCGGCGTATACTTCACGTCCAACTTCATCGGACCGGAGCTGCCGGACATCACTTCCGCCCTGATCAGCCTGGTCAGCCTTACCCTGTTCCTGAAGGTCTGGAAGCCGAAGCGCATCTTCCGCTTCGACAACGAAGCCAGCAACGCCAAGCCGGCCGCGGTCGACTACACCCGCGCCCAGGTCGTCAAGGCATGGTCGCCCATCGTCGTGCTGACCGCCGTCGTCACCGTCTGGAGCCTCGCGCCGTTCAAGGCGATGTTCGCCAAGACCGGCTCGCTTGCCTCGACCGTCTTCTACTTCCCGATCGAGGGCCTGGACAAGTTGGTGACCAAGGTCGCCCCGATCGTGTCCTCGCCGAAGCCCTACGACGCCGTCTACAAGCTTGACCTCGTCGCCGCCACCGGCACCGCGATCCTGATCACCGCGATCATCTCCATCGTCTTCCTGAAGATGAAGCCGGCCACGGCGGTCGCCACCTTCGGCGAAACGCTGAAGGACCTCCGCCGCCCGATCTATTCGATCGGCATGGTGCTGTCCTTCGCCTTCATCGCCAACTACTCCGGCCTGTCCTCGACGCTGGCCCTCCTCCTGGCCGGGACCGGCAAGGCCTTCCCGTTCTTCTCGCCGGTGCTGGGCTGGATGGGCGTGTTCCTGACCGGGTCGGATACGTCGTCCAACGCCCTGTTCGGTGCGCTCCAGGCGACGACCGCGCAGCAGCTTGGCCTGTCCGACATCCTGATGGTGACCGCCAACACGACCGGCGGCGTCACCGGCAAGATGATCTCCCCCCAGTCCATCGCGGTCGCCTGCGCCGCCGTCGGCCTGGTCGGACGCGAAGCCGACCTGTTCCGCTTCACCCTCAAGCACAGCCTGTTCTTCGTGGCGATCATCGGCGTGATCACCGTGCTCCAGGCCTACTACCTGACCTGGATGATCCCGTAATCCCTGCGGGCCGACGACATCGACCGGTGTGGACGGTGTTTGCCGGGCCACGGCCCAACCTACAGGCTCCTGCTTGGTAGGTTGGGCCGTGGCCCGACACTTGCCGACCGCCGGTCAAACTCTTCGGCCCCTGGCATCATTGCGTTTCTGGCCGGCTATTCCGCTGCGGCCGGCATGTCGAAACCGCTTTCCCGCAGCATCTGCTCGACGAGCTGCGGCTTCACCGGACGCCACCGGCGGTCGGTCGTGACCTTGGGGCTGGTGTTGCGGTCGTGTATGATCGAGAGATAAAGGTCATGCCGCGCATTGACGGCGATACGCTTCGCCTGCGAACTCCAGACGAAGGCATTGTCCTCGCCGACGGATATGTCCTGGAAGGGCATCCGCCGCCACAACTCCTTCTTGTAGCAGAGCGTTCCGCCGCAGATCCAAGGCGCCTTGCCGTCATACACATAGCGCCAGGCCTTTCCGGTGGACGGCATGAAGAAGTGGACCTTGTCGAGGCCGCAGAGATCGGCGTCATGGCTCCGCAGCGTTTCCACTTGAGAGCTCAGCCATCCGGCGGCCATCCAGTCGTCGTCGTCCCAATGCACGACGATCTCTCCCCGGGCCAGCTTGCAGGCCATGTTCCGCTTCGCCCCGATCGAAGCCGGCCCTGTCGAAGCAAGATCATCGAGCCGCACATAGCGCACCGACGGCAGGTCCGGGATCAGATCGGCAACGCCGGACTCGCCGTCGTCAAGGATGATCAGTTCCCTCGACGGATAATCCTGCCGCAGGAAGTGCCCGATGGCAGTGGGCACGAAGTCCCGGCGGTTCCTGGTCGGCATGATGCAACTGACCAGCGGGAGACCTCTCGGCACGGCGGGCACCGGGCGGGACGGCCCCACCGGCGGGAAATAGAAATCGCTGTCCTCGCCGAGGCAGGAGGGCTTGGGCACTCTCTGCCATCCCGCCTTGTGCGGATAGCTGCCCGCGTCGAACTCCCAACTGTTCCGGCCGTGCCTGACATAGGCGAAGATGTCGCGTCCGCCGACCCGCCCCAGTCTTGCGCCATTGCCCATGGCCCTCAGCATGAAATCGACGTCCTCCCGCAACGAGATGTCCGGATAGGGCTTCGCCCGGTTCCAGACGTCGCGGCGGTACATCAGGGTGCCGCCATGGATGTTCTCGACGAACAGGTCGGCATACAGCTCGGGTGTTACCGACCAGAACTCCCCCGACGGAATGACCATGAACAAGGTGTCGTTGAGGCCGGTAAGGTCCGCGTCCCCTTGCAGGATCGGCATGGCTTGCCGGGTCAGGCGCTGGCTGCCGTGCCAGTCGTCGTCGTCCCAATGGACGATGATCCCGCCGCGCGATGCCTCGACCGCCGCATTGCGCATGCCGCCGATGCTTTCATGCGTGGTGCGGACGACCCGGATGCCGGGATGGCGGACATCCTCCGGCAGATCGGCGTCGTCGTGATGGACGATGATCAGCTCCCGCCGGGGGTAGTCCTGCCGGTGAAAATAGGCGATCGCCTGCGCCACGAACCGGGGCCGGCCGCGCGTGGGCATGATGCAGCTGATCAACGGCCACTCGGACCCGGAGGAATCGCGGGTCGTTTCCGCTGCCGGCGGCAGGGGCAGGTGGAGACGGGTCGAGGCGAACGGTGCGAAATCGGTGCAGTCGTCGCCTTGGCAGTGGTTGCTGTAAGGCATTTCGCCTCCCGGGTACCCGGCACGCCGGCCGCAGAACCGATCCTGATAGAGACGTCTTGCAAGCTCCAGCGCCTGTGGTTCCGCCGCCGCGCGCCAGACGGGGAACGGCGAGCGGTGAACGAAGGAATCCTTGGCCCAGACCCCGGCGAAGCCGGCGCGGGCCGCCCGCGCACTGTAGTCCATCTCCCAGCAGGGGCCGCGGCCATAGGACTGATCTGCGCCGCCGATCGCGGCGACGACATCGTGTCGGACCGCGAGGCAGAAATCCGACAGGCTGTGCAGCGGCGCCATCGACTGCCGCGCCCCCGGGTGGAGCGATCGCAGCGTCTCGGCACGGTTCCCGATCTCGCCGGCGTCGCCGGAACAGTCGGGCGCCGCGCATTGCTCGTTCCAGCAAAGATTGGTCGACGGTCCAGCCAGCCGGGTCGCCGGATCGTCCCGCACCGCCGCGAGAAGCGGTTCGAGCCAGACCGGACCGGGATGCGTGCCGCATTCCAGGAACACGTAGGTATCGGCGGGCCGTGAAACCAACTGATTGAAGCTGGCCGCCGCCCCGCCCGGCGCGGGGACGGCGCAGATACGGGTGCTGCCGGTCGCCGCCAGCACCGTTTCCAGTGCCGCAGCTTCGCCCGGGTCCGGATCCGCCAGGATGATCAGCCTGAACGGCTGCGGCGTGTTTGCGTGCAACGCCGCCAGCGTCGCGGCCAGTCCCTGTGCCGCCGCCGTGACATGCACCCCGATCAGCACGTCGGGCCAGCCGTCCGGCGTCGGTGTCGACATCCAATTCATGGGTTTTGCCAGCAGAACTGAACCGGCACGAGCGAGTCCTTCGCCGTCATGAATTGCAGAACGATCCCCTGGAAGGAAAAGTCCGGTACGTTGATGCTGGCCTTGATCGCGTGGTTGTAGCCGTTTCCCCCTGGTATCAGGGATATGTCGATCATGCCGGGTGTCACGGTGACACTGGGTGGCTCGGGCGGGAAGATCAAAGGCATATAGAGCGGAATGAAATATTTATTTCCATAAAAGTTAATTTTTTTTGATTGAATTTTGACCAATGCTTGCGTGAAGTCGCCTTGGTCATCGTAGAGCAAATAGAAAGTGAACGTCCAGGTCTTGGCCTTTCCGACCGGGCTGGAGAAGATGCTTGTCGACCCCGGCACGTCCGACGCCGGCGGCACCGGCACCGCGCCATAGACGACGATATGGCCGGGGCCGTTGGCATATAGATCGGAAACCTGCACCGTTACCGGCGGCGTGGTGTCAGGTAACGTAACGGTGTCGCAATTCAAACCCTGATATGAGATCGGCTGGATCGGCGTCATCGAGTCCAGCGGCATGGCGACCTGACGGAGATCCGCATGTGCGGTGTGTTCCATGCCGTCGACATTGAGGACGTAACCACCGGGCATTGCGGTCACGTTATCCAACGTGATGTCGGCGCCGCAGGATGGGATGAGTTCGACCTGGATCAGCGGTTCGCCTGGAAATTGCGGTGATCTCTGTAGACGCCCATCGAGATGATCGAGGCAGATCTCGACGGCCCAGGTCAAGCCGACCATGCTGAAAATACCGGCGCCGTCGTAGGCGACTATTTGCCGTTCGGCGCCGGTGGCGGGCCTGCCGGAGGGAAGATGCTCGACCGCGCCCACCACCAAGCTGGCAGGGTTGGCGCTTTCGGCGATGAAGTCGATGTCGGACATCAGCTCTTTCGCGACGATGCGGGCACCGCTGGGTCCCGCCGCCGTAGTGCCGCCTTCCTGGACCAGTGCGAAATTGCAGATCAATCCCGGCTCACCCGGTTCAGGAGATGTCAGGGCCGCGACGATCGTGCCGAACTCGAACACCCAATCCTGCCATTCACCCTGTTTTGCGATATCCTGCAAAGTTGCGATAGCCAGATCGACGTCATCCATCTCATAGGCGCCGGTCGCACCGCGGAAGAAGAACTCGGGCGCCACGAACACGTACAGAACAGCGGCGGGCGGCGAACTTGGCGCGGGGATCATGGTTCGCGCCAGCTCCATCGCTTGCAGCATGAGTTGGCAGCGTGCGGCGATATCCTGCTTGGGATCTTCAAGACCCAGATAGGTTTGACTGCCGCCGGGTCCGAGCTTCGGCGCCGTGTCGATCACATAACCGATGAAGACGATCTGATCATATACCATGCGAGGACCTCCTTGGCTCCGGCCCGGGGCCATGACCTGGAAGCAGGTAGGGCCACATCGCGGAGGTGAATTTTATGATGAAATTGACGTAGATATTGACCGGGCGGGTCTCGTACTGGCTGACCTGGACCGCGGCAGCTCCGGGTGTCGTGGCCGGATCGCCGGTGGTGAGCTGCGTCTCGCCGGTCACTGTGCCGTTGACGTCGCCGCTATCCGAAACCGCGACTGCCGCCGCCATCTTGTAGTTGTGTTCATGGGTTTGCAGCGCGAAGCCCTGGGTCGAGCCGACACCGGCCTGCGATCCTCCGGGCGGTGCCTTGCGCGAGGCCGTATCCGGATCCACGCCGTCGGCGCCATTGAGTCCGCGCAGGAAGTAGCCGGCATAGTTCGGGATGTTGAAGCTGCCGCCGCTGCCGCCATACAGATAACCCAGTACCGCGAACAGTTCCGGGTAAGCCGAGCCGTCGAGGCTGCGGCCGTCGCACGCCATCCAGCCCCAGGCTTCGATGGGCGAGGTCGTCCCGACCGCGGCGGCGCCGGCGGGTCCGGGGGGAGCGGGATCGCCCAACTGTCCGGCGAAGGCAACGACCGATCCGACCGGCGTATCGCCGGCAGGCTGCGCCGGGAAGCGATGCGCCATCCCAGGGTGATCGCTCATGCGTTTCGTCCTCCCGCGCCGGGTTCGCACGAGACGCCGCCGTCAAGGGTGCCGGCGCCGAGCGGATCGAGGATGCGCATCGCCGTCGGCACCAGGACTTCCCACGGTTCCCCGACCCG
>NZ_JCACHA010000885.1:0-7884 GCF_059503625.1 Skermanella sp. | reverse complement strand
AGACGGCGCCCGAGCCCGAGCTTCGCGAGATGGCGGCACGTGCCGCCCCGGCCCTCATGGCCGGATTTGCTCCGCGTCCGGCTCTGCCGCCGCGCAACCTCATCCCGATGATCCCGCAAAGCCTGATCCGGCGGCCGCTGGATCAGGACACCGTGGATGCCGATTAGAGATCCGGAAATCGGAGTATGAAGATCGCAGCCGGTTTCCGCAGGAGTTTCGAGAAAGACCGGCCAAAATCAGTATTACTTTATTCCATCTCCTTGTGACGAACCGTCGGTTGAATTTCTTGCCAAAGCATTAATAATACCGCTATCGAGAGCGGGGTTATTGCTTCGGAGGTCATTGATGGGAATGCTTCGGGGATCGCCGCTCGTCAGCCGCCTGGTTCTCCCTGTGATTTTCATGTTCGTCGTCGGGGCGGCGACCATCTTCGGGCTGGCCGTCGTTTCAGCCTGGTGGCAGGACGAAGGAGCGGCAACAGAGTCGAAGCGGATCGTCGACCACGCGCTGGAGGAGGCGAAATCCGCCCTAGCCGTGCTCGCCAAGGACTATACGTGGTGGAACGAGCCGATCACCCATCTGTATGTCGAGTTCGATCCCGGCTACGCCGACCGCGACTTCGGCGTTTTCCTGACCGGCCAGCACAATGCGGCGGCGGTTTTCCTGCTGGACGCGGACGGCCGGGAAATCTATGGGCGGATCGGCGAGACCGTCACGGATACCAGCGCCGGGAACGGCGGCGGCTTCACCTCCGACGCCGATCTGAAAGCGCTGTTCGAACAGGCGATGGCGTCGAAACCGGAAGAGCCGGTCCCGGCGACCGGCTTGGTGCCGTTCGACGGCGGCATCCACATCGCGGCGGCGTCCCGCTTCACCCCGGAAGCCGGCACCGACGAGTTCGATGCCGCCGTCAGGCCGGGGGTCCTGGTGATCCTGCGCGTGATCGACGGCGAATTCCTCGAAAAGCTGAGTCAGGCGACCCAGATCCGCAATGCCGCCATCCTGGGCCCTCCCGGCCCCAAAGACGATGCCGCCGTTACGCCGTCGATGCTGATGCTGGCCGCTCCGCTGAACACTCCGCTCGGCGTGCTGACCTGGGACGCTCCGACTCCGGGACGCGATTTCCTCCACTGGTTCCTGCCGCCGCTTCTGGCCGTCGCCGTCGTCATGGGCCTGCTCCTGGCGCTGGTGCTGCGGCGCGCGCGCCAGTTCGCCGAACATCTGGCCGCCAGCGAAGAGCGTCTGGCGCTGGCACTGGATGCCGCACGGGACGGGCTGTGGGACTGGAACCTCGCCACCGGCGACGCGCATTTCAGCGAACGCTGGGCTACCATGCTGGGCTATTCGCCCAGCGAGATCGAGCCAAGGATCGAGGCATGGGAAAAGCTGATCCATCCTGACGACAGCACCGCGACTCTGGAGGCCCTGGCCCAATGCCGCCGGGGCCGCTGCCCTACTTACGAGGCGGAGTACAGGATGCGGTCGAAGTCCGAAGGCTGGCTGTGGATCCTCAGCCGGGGCAAGGTGGTGAGCGCCAATCCGGCGGGAGGCGCACAACGCATGGTCGGCACGCACACCGACATCACCGCCCGCAAGCTGGCCGAACGGAAAGCGGAGGACGCCCGGGCGGAAGCCGAGGCGGCAAGCCAGGTCAAGAGCCATTTCCTCGCCAATATGAGCCATGAGCTGAGGACGCCGCTGAACGCCATCATCGGCTTCTCCGACATGCTGCTGCGCGAGTTCTTCGGCCCGCTGACGCCCAAGCAGAAGGAATACGCGGGCGCCATCAATTCATCGGGCAACCACCTGCTGGAAGTGATCGGCGACGTCCTGGACCTGACCAAGGTCGAGGCCGGGCGGATGGAGCTTCACCGCGAGCCGGTCGATGTCTGCGCACTGGTCCGGTCCTGCGTCGCCCTGATGGGAAGCGAGGCGCATGCCGCCGGCGTGACGCTGGAAGCCAGCCTGCCGCCGCAGCCCATCGACATCATGGCCGACAAGGTCCGGCTGCGGCAGATCATCCTGAACCTGCTGTCCAACGGCGTGAAGTTCACGTCTGCCGCCGAATGCGACCGGCGGGTCGATGTCACCGTCACGCCGGCCCGCCACCGGCTGGAGATCAGGGTGAGCGACACGGGCATCGGGATGCGCGCGGAGGACATCAAGGTGGCGCTCGAGCCGTTCCGCCAGATCGACGACAGCATCGCCCGGCGCCACCAGGGCACTGGCCTGGGTCTGCCGTTGGCAAAGACGCTGTCGGAACTTCACGGCGGCGAACTGAAGGTCACCAGCGAGCCGGGCCGGGGCACGACGGTCATCGTCAGCCTGCCGAGGACGCAGCGCCCCGTGCTGGTCCATCCCGTCAACGAGCAATCGGCTTGAAAGAAACCGGCGCCCCGGTCGCGACCCAGTCGCCGCCGGGACGAGCAGCCGGGACGGCTGGCTGGGACGCGGCAGCCGGAACCGGTATGGAGACCGGCGGCGCGACGGGCGGCGCGGCTGCCGGAGCGGGGGCCGCAATCGGGGCGGGGGCCGCCAGTGGCGAGGACTGAACCGTCCGTGGCGGCGCCTTAGCCGGCGGAACCTGCATGACCTCGGCCTGCCGGACCGGAGCCGGCACCGCCACGACGGTGGTCGCCGTCACCGGCGGCGGTTCGTCCATCTGGTGGACCAGCCGCGTGTGGATATAGGCATGCCGGTCGCCCATCTTCACGGCGAACCACTCCGCACCCGGAACCTTGCCCAGGACGTCGAGCGGCTGTCCCGCCTTGATCCCGCCGACGACCGGGAAGTCGGTGCTGGGACCGGCGCGCAGGTTGGCGGCCTTGCCGACCTGCCAGCGGCCCGCGACCGCCTCGAAGTCGGGCAACCTCGCGGCGGGAGCCGGAGCGGGCTTCGGCGGCTCGGCCGCTTGCTGGGTGAAGGGAAGACCCTGGCAGGCGCTCAGCGAAATCAGGAGAGCGGCGGCAAGGACTGGACGGCGCATGGCAACGGTACCTTCGGATAGCTGGCCGGCACGGTGACCGGCCGTTCGCACCGACCCTAACGGGAATGCCTTGCCGACCCGTTAACCACGCGTAGTCTCAAACGGGGAGAAATCCCCAGGATCACCCCGGCTTTCCCCGTTCGGCAACGAGATCGGCCATGGGAATGCCGGAAGCACCCTGCCCCCGGTAGCCGGCGGCGACGCCGGCCCGGTCGGGTTCGGGCCGGTTCTGGCTGACCTTCCACTTGCCCTCGATCCGGCCGATCGGGATCTCGACGCCGATGATGCCCTTGATCTGCGCCGCCACGAAAGCGGCAGGCGCGTCGCCGACCTGCCAAGGCTCCGGCCTCGACGCTTCCCGCGCCTGCGTCAGGCTCTCGATCTGCCGCCGCAGCCAGTCGGCGTCGTCGATCACGGCGGGCTTGCCCCAGGCATGGACCGTCGCGTAGTTCCAGGTCGGCACGACCTTCCCCGTCTCCCGCTTGGTCGCGTACCAGGAAGGCGTCACGTAGTCCTGCGGCCCCTGGAAGACCACGAGGCATTCCTCCACCGCCGCAAGCTCCCGCCACTGCGGATTGGCGCGCGCCATGTGGCAGAGCAGCGTGCCGCGTTCCGATGCGCAGGGGTCGATCAGGAACGGGATCGGGTTGGCCATCAGGCCGCCGGGACCCGAGGTGATCAGCAGACCCAGCGGATGGGACCTGATGAGATCGTGCTGAACGTCGAGCCGGTCTTCCCGGAAATGGGGCGGCTGATACATGGAGATTGTCCTGTTCGAATGATCCTGGCGGACACTGTCGTACCAAACTACACCGGATAGGCCATGCCGAGCTTGCGCAGGATATGCCGGTCCGAAATCTCCGGCAAGACGGCATCGTGATGTCGTTTTTCATGCTCTCGGCACGCCGTTCACTGCCGTCAAGGCGGTGGCCGAGACGTTGGAAGAATTGAAGCGGACGGGGACCCCGAAGGGACGGGAATCGGATATGGTAAGCTATGCCGAATTCTCCAGCGTCGTGGACCTGCCGTTCCACCAGAACTGGGCCGACCGCTTCGGCGGCTGAGCCTTCCGCGACATCGCAGCGAAAAAACGAACTCCGGGAGGGAGTTATGGAAGCGCAGTTGAAAGCCGAATTTCCAGCCGACACGCCGCCTGACGCCGTCGCGGCAAAGCCGTCGGAACTGGCCCCCGCATTGGGCGCGGGTCTCCGCGAACTCTTGGGAGATCGTTTCTCGACCGCCCTGGCAGACCGCGAGCACCATGGCCGGGGAGAGTCCTACCATGCCATCCAGCCGCCGCAGGCGGTGTGCCGGGCGCTCTCGACCGAAGAGGTCTCGGGCATCGTAAAGCTCTGCGCCCGGTTCGACACGCCGGTCGTGGCGTTCGGGGCCGGCACGTCGCTCGAAGGCCACGTGGCGGCGCGCCGGGGCGGCATCTGCATCGACGTCGGCGGCATGACCCGGATCGTCGCCGTCCGGCCCGGCGACCTGGATTGCACGGTGGAGGCCGGCGTCACGCGCCAGCAGCTCAACGCGCATCTGCGCGATACGGGGCTGTTCTTCCCGGTCGATCCCGGCGCCGAGTGCACGATAGGCGGCATGGCGGCGACCCGCGCTTCCGGCACCAATGCGGTGCGCTACGGCACGATGCGCGAGAACGTCATCTCGCTGACCGTGGTGATGGCGGACGGCAGCATCATCCGGACCTCCAGCCGTGCCCGGAAATCCTCTGCCGGATATGACCTGACGCGGCTGATCGTCGGGTCGGAAGGCACGCTGGGCATCATCACCGAAGTCACGATCCGGCTCTACGGCGTACCGGAGGCGATGGCATCGGCCGTGTGCTCCTTCCCCGACATGGGATCGGCGGTCGCCGCAGTCACCACGATCATCCAGTTCGGCATCCCGGTCGCCCGCGTCGAGTTCCTCGACGGCAACGCGATGCGCGCCACCAACAGGCACTCGGGCCTCACCCTGAACGAGGTGCCGACGCTGTTCTTCGAGTTCCACGGCAGCGAGGCTTCGGTCGCGGAACAGGCCGGGCTGGTCAAGGAGATCGTGGCGGACAACGGCGCCTCCGATTTCCAATGGGCATCCGACCCGGAAGCCCGCGCCCAGCTCTGGCGCGCCCGGCACAACATCCACTACGCGATCCAGGGCATGCGGCCCAATGCGCGCGTCTGGAGCACCGATGTCTGCGTGCCGATCTCGGCGCTGACCCAGGTCATGACCGAGACCCAGCCGGACCTTGAGGCGGCGTCGTTCTTCATCGCCACGGTCGGCCATGTCGGCGACGGCAACTTCCATCTGGGATTGTGCATCGACCCGACCAGTGCCGCGGAACTGGCCGAAGCGGAGATCCTCAACGAGCGTCTGGTCCGCCGCGCCATAACCTTGGACGGCACCTGCACCGGCGAGCACGGCGTCGGCTACGGCAAGGCCAAGTTCATGAACCTGGAACACGGCGACGGCGTCCGCTTCATGCGCATGATCAAACAGGCGCTCGACCCACAGGACATCCTCAATCCGGGAAAGATCCTGCCTGCGGCGTGACGACGCGGGAAGACTGATCGGTGAGAGACCGGACAGGCATACGGTTGCGTGCAACTTACGGGCTGATATAACGGCTACCCGATAAAAGTCTCAGGCGCCGCAACCATGTCAGCACCGGTCGAGGCAGTCGGCGGCGCTTCGGGCGACCGTCGGCTGATCCGTCGTCACGATCAGTTCGCCAAGACCCTGCTCGACCAGCCCGGCATCGCAGACGCCTTCCTGCGGGAGCGACTGCCGGCCGCCGTCGCGGCGCAACTCTCGGCGGAACCGGCGATCGACCGGTCGGAGAGCTTTGTCGATCCGACGCTGGCGGAACTTCGCGGCGACCGCATCTACAGCCTTGCGACCCGGGAGGGGCGGCCTTTCCTGATCTGGACCCTGGTCGAGCACAAAAGCTCTCCCGAAGCGGATTCCATCGTACAGGTGCTGGGCTATCTGACCGGCGTCGCATCGAGCAACGCCCAGCGGCGCATCAATCCGGACGGAACGGTCTGGATCGTCCCCGTCCCGGTGTTCGCGGTCATCCTTTACCACGGCATCGACCGCTGGTCGCTGCCGACCAGCCTCGGTGCGGCATATGGATTGCCGGCCGAGATGGTAGGCGCGGGTTTGCTCGATTTCAGCTATACTCTGGTCGATCTGACGACGATTCCCGATGCGGAGCTGTCTGGCCATCCGGAGCTTCAGGCGGGCCTGCTGGTGCTGAAATACGCGGCCCGCGACGACGATCCGGAAGTCACGCTGGACCGGTTGCTGGGAGCGGCGGCGGTGGTCGGCTTGTCCATCGTCCGTATCGTGGTCAGGTATCTTTTCGGGACGAGCGACGCCGCGCAGCTGGGTCGCCTCAGAACCGTGCTGGGACGTATGATACCGGGGCAGGAGGACGACGTTATGCCGACGATCGCAGATGTCTTTGTGGCGCAGGGCCATGCGCAAGCCAAGACCGAAACGCTGATGCGGATGCTCCGCCGGCGGTTCGGGGAGGTTCCAGAAACCATCGAACGCAAGGTGTCCTCGGCACCGGTTGCCGACATCGACAACTGGATCGATGCCATAGTCGACGGCAAGCCGCTGGACGCGGTGTTCGAAGATCCCAAGCACTGAGAACGGCGCCTGGAACAGCCGGTCCATCCACAGCCGGAAAGGACGTCCCTGGCGCAGCCTTGCGCACGGGCGTTCCTTGACCGTTCCCCAACGTTCCCTACACGGAAATACCGGATTACCGGCAGAACCAAATCCCTGCTGTCCTGTTCGTATTCGGATACCGATGCAACCGATCGTTCAGGGGGATCCCTCGATGCGCGACTCTCCGCCCAGCATTGTCACCGACAACGCAGCGCGCAGCCGTTACGAGTTGACGGTAGGTGACGATGTCGCCTTCATCGACCATGTCGTTGAAGGCGATGCCGTTGCCTTCGTGCATACCAAGGTGCCGGAGTCCATGGCGGGCAAGGGCGTCGGATCGAAACTGGTGAAAGGCGCGCTGGAAGACGCGCGCCGCCGGGATTTGAAGGTCGTGCCGCGATGCTCCTTCGTCCGGGAGTATGTCGTGAGGCACCCAGAGTACCAGGACGTCATCCAGCCCGTGGCCGGAAACGAATAAGAATCCGCATAGGACAAGGGGAGAAAACGTTGAGGAATGCGACAGCTCCGCGCCCGGTCAAGGTCGCGCAATCCGCGGCCAAGCTGGATGTCGGGTTTCTTGAAGATGTTCTCGATGGCTTGGGGTTGGCGGAAAAGACCTTGCCGGCCAAGTATTTCTACGACGAACGAGGCTCGAAGCTCTTCGACGAGATCTGCGAACTCGAGGAGTATTACCCGACCCGGACGGAAACCGCTTTGCTCGCCCATCATGCCGGTGACATCGCGGCGCAGGTAGGCCCAGGCGTTTCCCTGCTGGAACTCGGCAGCGGATCCAGCACCAAGGTCCGCCTCCTGCTGGACAGGCTCGACCAGCCCACGGCCTACATCCCCGTCGATATCTCGCGGGAGCACTTGAAGGTTTCGGCGGCCCGTCTCGCGGCCGACTATCCCGGCCTGAAGGTCACCCCCGTCTTTGCCGACTATGTCCATGGATTTCCGGTATCGGTGGACGGCGGAGCCGACCGCACTCTCGCGTTCTTCCCCGGCTCGACCATCGGGAACTTCCACCCGGTGGAGGCCCAGTCCTTCCTGGCACGTCTCGCCCGGCGGTTGGGCGCCGGCAGCCGGCTGCTGATCGGCGTCGATCTCAAGAAGTCCAGGGAACGGCTGGAGGCGGCATATAACGATGCCGCCGGCGTGACCGCCGCCTTCAACCTCAACCTGCTCGAACGGATCAATCGCGAGTTGGACGGCACCTTCGA
>NZ_JCACHA010000884.1:7231-7887 GCF_059503625.1 Skermanella sp. | reverse complement strand
CAGCACAGCATCACGAACGACATCAGTGTTCTGCAAGCTCTGGCAAACGATCACGCTCTGAACCGTGGCGATTACGCGGACTTTGACGACGCGGCCCGGCGCGTGCTGGAAACCAGACCGGCATGGCTGAGGATCATTCTGTCGGACCGCCAGCGGCACATCGTCAACACCGGCGTGTCATTCGGTTCGCCAATGCGGCCTGTCATGGATGTCGCCAGTTCCGAAGCCGTGTACGCGACGCGCAAACCAGCCGTCAGCGGTGTTCTGGTTCAGCCGGACCACTTGCCGGAGCCGGTATATGTCGTCCGCGTTCCAGTGGTCAGCCAGGGCGAGGTGAATCATACCCTTACAGCCGTTATCCGCGCTTTCAGCCTTTACGATGTCCTTCTCAAACAAGGCATCCCTCAAGGTGGGCGAATCGGTATTACGGATCAAAACAGACGTTTCGTCGCTCGGACAAACTCGCCTGATCCTCATGATAACGAGATCGGAAGGCCGCCGAGCGCGTCGATCCTCAACAGCATACAGAACTCGGTCAAGGGCCTGACCCGCCGCACCACCATGGACGGTGAGGATATCTACATCGTCAATGCCGATGTTCCGGCCATGGGATGGGCCGTACTGGTTGCGATGCCGCCTGAGATGATCGAGTCGCC
>NZ_JCACHA010000884.1:0-7221 GCF_059503625.1 Skermanella sp. | reverse complement strand
GTTCGAAGAAGCTTGTATGCCGCCACTGCTGGAGGCGCTGCCGCTTTGCTGATGACGTTGACGCTGGCGGGATGGGCTATGCGGGCAACCACGCGACGCCAGGAGGCCGAAAGCCAACTTAAGGCACTTCAGGCCGAGAAGGCGCTGGAGCAGCGTTTTGCGGATGTCGCGGATCATTTCCCCGGTGCGATATTCCGGCGCGTTCGTCACCCAGATGGCCGCATCGAACTCCCCTATGTCAGTCACATGATCATGCCCGATGACACGGCTGAAGGCGTGCCAGCCACCATCGAGCACCTGATGGAAATGGTGGTCCCGCTGGATCGGCAGCGTTGGTTCGATGCCGTGGCCGCGTCCGAACGCTCATTGTCGCCGCTCAACTTCGAGGGAGCGTTTCAGGATCACGGCGGCGGCACGCACTGGCTTCGGGCCAGCGCCAATGTTCGCCGGGATGAGGGCGGCAGTACGATCTGGGACGGTGTGCTGCTTGACATCACTGAACTCAAGGCGACCGAAGCGCGCCAGCAGCACAGCCAAAGCCTCCTGCAACTCGTTCTGGATCACCTTCCAATTGGTGTCTTCATCTTCGACGCCAACGGCCAGATACTTTCCGCCAACCCCGCCGCCGACCGTATTTGGGCTGTCAGACCAGATAGCGGCGTCCATGGAGATGCAGTGTATCGCGGATGGTGGGCGGAAACCGGAGACTCCGTTCAACAGCACGATTGGCCGGGAGTGCAGGCTGCGCTTCATGGCAAGACAGTGCTGAACCAAGCGATCTCGATTGAGTGTTTTGACGGTTCGCAGAAGACCATTCTGGTTTCAGGAGTTCCGCTGCGCGGCAGTGAAGGCGTGGATTGCGGGGCCATTGCCGTCATCGAGGACGTGACTGAGGAGAAGCGGAACGAGCAGGCACTTCGGGATAGTGAGCGGATGCTGAGGCTTGCTCAGAAGACGGCGAATGCGGGGGCTTATGAATGGGACATCCTGAAGAACCGATCCCAGTGGTCAGCCGACTTCGCTCGCCTGATCGGCAAAGCCGAGGATGTTGTACCATCCTTCGAATTGTGGGTCAGCGTTGTCCATCCCGACGACCGTGCCAATGCCTCACAGATCGTCCGTGAGGTCGCGCAGGGAAAGCGGGACACCTTCTCCATGCAGTATCGGATCGTTCACCGCGACCTTGGCCTGCGGTGGCTGGAGGGGACCGGTCATCTGATCCGCAACGCTGAGGGAAGGCCGCTTCGTCTAGTCGGCTTCAGCATGGATATCACCGAGCGCAAACGGGCGGAGCAGGCCCTCCAGGCATCTCGGGACGAGGCGCAGGACGCCCGAAGGGCGGCGGAACGCGCCGATCTTGCCAAGTCCAAGTTCCTGGCCGCAGCCAGCCATGACCTGCGACAGCCCGTTCAAAGCCTGTTCTTTCTGCTCGGTGTCCTGAGAGGACAGGTCAGTGACGCGCGTGCCGCCAAGGCCCTGACGCACGCCGAAGAGGCGCTCAACGCCTTGAACGGCTTGCTCGATGGCCTGCTCGATATGTCTAAGCTGGATGCGGGACTGATTGTGGCCAGCGTGTCAACTGTTCAGCTTCGGCCATTGCTTGAACAAATTGAAGCCGAGTCACGCCTGCTTGCTGAAGCAAAAAAATTGAACTGGTATATGGACTGCCTTGATTGTGCTGTGGAGACCGATTCCGCCCTGCTGGCCCGCGTTATCCGGAATCTCGTGGAGAATGCCATCCGGTACACGCAGACCGGCACCGTCTCGATCAGGTGTCGGCGTTCGGGCGACACTATCAAGATTGCGGTTGTCGATACCGGCATCGGCATCCCGGATGACCGCATCGAAGATATTTTCGCCGAGTTCGTCCAGATCGGAAACGCTGAGCGTGACCGAAGGCAAGGTCTTGGTCTCGGCCTCGCCATTGTGCGGCGCTTGACGCATCTGCTGGATCACCCGGTGGGGGTCCATTCAGTCGTTGGCTCAGGGTCGGAGTTCACCATCACCGTACCGGTTGCCACCATGCAGCCGATGGCGCAAAACCCGGAGATACTTGAGCCGGTGCTGGGCGTCAACGCCGCTGGCGGTTGTGCTCTCGTCATTGATGACGACCCAATGGTACTTCTGGCCTTGCAGACACTTTTTGAGGAATGGGGTTGGCGCATTATCGCGGCTCCGTGCCTACAAACCGCCGTTGATCGGCTGGATGAGGAGAATGCCTCTCCTCAGTTGGTCCTGTCGGACTACCGTCTGGAAGGCGATCTGACCGGCATCAACGTCATCCTGGCTCTGCGCGAACGATTTTCCAAACCGTTCACCAGTGTGCTCCTGACCGGAGACACGGCGGCCGAATGCAGGGATGTGGCCGCAAAGCATGGTATCACCGTCATGCACAAGCCCGTCACACCGGCAGCCCTTCAATCTGTTCTATCCGGTGTCGAGAAGACATTGCTCGGCACCGTGGTTCCGGCCTGACGACCAATTTACTCTCAGGGCATTGACGTATGATGATCAGGTTTAGGGAAGGCCGTTTTGCCGTCCCAACTGTTTCCCTGGCAGCGGACCATCACAGGAGGACACCTTGGGATTCTTTGATTTCCTGCTTGGATCAGGCAAGCAGGTCGAACTGAAGCCGGAAACCCTTAAGGCTGAGATCAACGGGATCGGCTACAACGCCAACGCCTACGAGGTGTTGGTCGATGAGAGCACCGTGACCGTCCGGGGCATGGCCGGAAGCCAGGAGGAGCGGGAGAAGGTGATCTTGGCGCTCGGCAATGTCGAGGGTGTGGAAAAAGTCGAGGACCAGATTGCCATCGCCACAGCCGCCGACCTGCCCGAAGGCAACCCGGTCCAGCCGGAGTCCCGCTTCCATACCGTCCAGTCTGGCGACACCCTGTCCAAAATCGCCCGCGAAATCTATGGCGATCCAAATGCTTACATGACGATCTTCCTCGCCAATAAACCCATGCTCAGCGATCCGGATCGTATCTACCCCGGTCAGGTGCTCCGCATTCCCGAGCGAGGCAATCTCACGTAGCGCCGACGAGCGGGCATTCCATTCCGGGATGTCCGCCCCCTTGAGCAAGTCAGTGCGTTCAGTAAGATTGTCCGATCACAACCCGTGACGGTTTCCATGATCCGGCGCATCATCGGCTTATCGATGCTCTGTTCTTCCGGGCTGGACAGTATCTTGAACAACGCGTGGTCGGCGTCGAGACCCATCAGGTGAACGTCCTGCTGAAGCCAGCCTGAGAGGTTGAAGATTTTTAGCTGGACTGAACAAGCACGGGCCGGGGGCTGCCGCTATCGTCCAATGCGACGAACTTGAATTCAGCATCGGTGACCTTGATCCGCGCACCCTGGCCCTGACGCAGCACCCACACCTCAACCGCCAACGTGATCGAGGTTGTGCCGATGGTGGTCACGTCGGTGTAGCAGCAAATCGCATCACCTACCCTAACCGGCTCCAAGAACGTCATGTTGGACACTGCCACCGTCACGACGGTTCCATTGGCGACTTTCGTGGCCGTCATCAGCGCCGCCGCGTCCATCACCGACATGATCCAGCCGCCAAAGATGTTGCCCATCGGGTTGATGTGCGACGGCATCGCCAACATGCGCGATGCCAGTTCACCACGCGGTTCAATTGAGGTGTTCGGTTTGTGGTGTAGCTGATGCATGGGTGGTCTCCTTTAAAAGACGCGAGACGACGTTCCACCCTGGTATCGGTTAAGGCCCATTATGCTGCATTGCAGCATGGGAGTCGAGTGCCGCTGCGTCAAGTGCAAACGCCCACTCCCGGAGCGGCAGGTATCTTCATGTCCGAGAGGCTCAAGCGGTGTCGAGGCGTTGGAAGGACGCCGATAAGCTGATAAGCGAGCATGGGACTCAAGGAACGTGAGACACTCCAGCCGTAGAGACAAGCTTCGTGCTGAAGTAGTAATGATAATGGTTATTCTCTACACCCTTAATAGTATGATACCGTGGGCTTTCCCCAGTCATCAAGTTCAGGGGGTTGTCATGCGTTACCACCTACGGAAGCCCGACCCAATCAGAGTGCTTCGGGAACCGTCATTGGACGATCTTCTCCGTGAGCCAATCATCATGATGGTGATGGCTTGTGACAATGTGACCGAAGAAGATGTCAGAAAATTGGTAGGCCGCGCTAAGGAGGGGCGGCGGACTATTTGCGACACTTGGCAGGCAGCGTAATAGCGGCGACAGGTAGCAGGCTGCCGACGCACTAGTTGTATGCGGGTCGGCACACGCCGCTGCGCAGCCCAACGCACCCGCCATCCCCGAGCGCCGCGCCCGGTTCCCCACCCCCACGCTCCCGGACACGCCAGCAGCCTTGCTTGCTGAGAGGTGGTGGAGGAGAAGCTGGAGCGAACGACTGCCGAACTCACCATCGAAACTGCGCGAGATCGCTTTGGAACTCTCCCGCGCCGCCGCCGCGCTGCCGCTGATTCCTGCAACGAAAATGCTTGCGACACAAGCGACCGTGGACCGCAACCATATCATGCCGGTCGTACGCGATCTGATGAGCAATGACGCGAACTGGCAGTCGGACGCTTGCGGTACGCTTCGTCACGGGCGCTCAGCGTCGAGACTAACGCCTGATCTAAGGAGGAGCACGGCTGGGCACTGGCCTATCTCGGCAAGACCGGCGATATCGAAGGTCGGAAGCCAGCGATACAGGAAGACCTGACGCCCTTGGGGCGTCACTGCGCAGTTTGGGCGCTGGGAGCGGCGAAGCCGATCCGGGACGCAGCGTGGTTTCGTCTTGGACGTTTGAGCGGGGGACCCGGCACTACCGGGACATCTGGCATCGCGGATCATTACTCCGCCCGCCGAAGCTTCGCCATCAGGTCATAGTCGATGCCGCCGAGTTTTCTGGTCTCGCGCGACTGCATCGCTTTCAGGCCGTCCTGTGCCTCCCTGATCCGGGTGTCCAGGGTGACGATCTGCTGGGTCAGCAGGGTGTTTATTGCGTCCTGCTCGTCCTTCGCCGCTTCCAGGGTTTCAATCCGCTCAGCCATGCTGGCAACCAGCGTCAGCAATTCATTCAGTAAGTCATTATCCATAAATTTGAATCCTCTTCGAATAATATAATAATATACTGTCGTTAGTTGCCCTGGCGTGGCGGCAGGTTCGCACTGAACCGAGCCGCCAATGCCGTTGAAATAAAGGCGCAGGTTACCCCCAGGTCCTTGCCGTCGCGCCCAGCGCGGTCCCCACTCCGGTGAGCAGGCCGATATAGCGGAAATCGCCGCCATGTTGTCCCCGCAGCCATACTCTGCCTGCGCTGGGTAAGGGTCAGATAGCCGACGACATCCACAATCCAAATCTCATCCGGTTCACGGTTCTCAAGAACCGCTTTCAGCATCGTGCGGAGTGCGTCGGCGGTCATGATGTCGGTCAGCCCGATGAAGAATTCCATCAGACTTCCGTTCGTCAGGATGCCTTCCTCGGCCGTCCGCGTCCCCGGTAGGTGCCTGCTGCGATTTTCTCAGCTTTCTCCTCGTCGCGGCGTTCCTGGGCCCGCTTGGCATCGCTTTGCCGAACCTTGGCGAGGTACGCCGCCTGCTCCTCCTCGGTCCGCACCACCGGCTTTGGCCCCGGCTTCGGTTGGTTGATGTGATTGATCCCTATGTCCTGATAAACCAATTTAACCGAAAATGGATAGTTGGTCTCCAGATACCGCTTTACCTCCTCGGCCTGTTGTAGGTCGTACAGGTTAATCACGACCGGCCGGGTATCATCTGGCACCCGCAGGGAGGTGCGCATGACGAATTGCTTCAGGTCTTCATATTCACGCGAACCGGTTACGTCTTGCGGCGTCAATCCAAGCTCTTGGTAGACCGGCAGCAGATTGGGCTCGACCTTGCTGGTGTAGAGCATGCTGCACGTCGTAAACGCCCGCCAGTCGTTGACCCCGCTGACCTTCGGTGAAATCCAGCACGGGATGCGATCGGTCGCGATCTCCTTCCTGATATTGGATGTCCAGAAATGGTTCGTCGGGTCGGTGTTTGCCCGCACCCACTCGATCCAGGCTGGCAGGCACTCGGCCCCCGCTGGTACGCCACCGGCGTCCCGCAGTTGTTTATTGCCGAACCAGAAGTAGCTTCCGCTTACGTGGCGGTCGGTAAAGTACCGGATCGTCACGTCACGCGGTTGCCAGACCCGGCTGGCGACTTTGAATTCCTCAAGCGAAACCTCGGGGAAATTGTGTCCGATCATCTTCGCCGTCATGCTGTCTCGAAAGGCGTTGCCGACAACGCTGATGGAGTCAAATGCCGCCAGTTCATTCGGCGACCAGATCGACCACCAGCGCCATGTCGCACCGGGGATCGACATCTCAGCCCAATCGCGCAGATCGCAAACTACGCCTTGGCGCGATACCACGCGGCGGTGGAAGGTGACCCACTCGCGCATGTTCTGGTCGGTCGCGTAGTCCGCCACGGACGGCGCTCCGGTTTTCGCCAGAATGCGCGAGAACCGCGTTGACCCGTCAAGGGGAGCCAAGCTGTAGCATCCGTCGAAGAACCGCCACGAGGCGGTCGTCTGGCACTCCTCCATGTCGAGGATGCTCGGCACCTCGTCAATGTCGATGCTCCACCCGCTGAAGCCAGACAGGTCAGCCCCTTTCACCGCCTCATGCGTGACGATCAGCACGACATGACCAAACTCACGAAATTGATTGGCGGCCTGACGGAACTCCCGCTTGACCGAAACCGTTCCGTCGTCCGAGCCCAGACGCGGGCTCCTGATCTGGCGGATCAACGGCGTCAGGCCAACTTTCATGGCTGCGTCACGGATGCGTCGCTCACGGTCATCCATGACATCGCGCCGATCTACTGCCAGCACGTGCAGGCCGGGCGTGTGCCCGATCTTCCGAACCAGATACTCAGTCTTGCCATCGCCGCAACGCGCACTACAGTAGTTCAAAGCGACCTTCTTGCTCAATTTCTTGTTCTCCTACAATAAATGCGACCGGCGTCCTCAGTTAATAACGTCGGTCTGTTCCTATATATATTTATAGAATTACGGGGTGCGGAATAACTGTTGTCAGGTCTACACGACCTGACGCAGTTCAGTCCATATCAATGAGGTGCTGATACACAATGATCACATGCGTAAACGCTTCCTTAACGAGGAGCGGAGCGACCATCGACAAATTGGCAAGAAAGACCTGAAAGGGCGGCAAAGCCGCACACGAGG
>NZ_JCACHA010000883.1:0-7890 GCF_059503625.1 Skermanella sp. | reverse complement strand
CTTCAGCACCAGCAGCTTGTCCACCGCCGCCACCACCGACGGCCGATGGGCGATCAGGACGACGGTCGTCCCGGCGGCCTTGGCCTTGCCGATGGCGGTCAGCAGCGCCTGTTCGCCCGTGTTGTCCAGGTTGGAGTTGGGCTCGTCCAGCACCAGAAGGCGCGGATTGCCGAACAACGCCCTGGCAAGGCCGATGCGCTGGCGCTGGCCGCCGCTGAGGCTGTAGGCGGTATCCCCGACATGGGTGTCGTAGCCGAACGGCAGGCGTCCGATCATCTCGTGGACATCGGCCATCTTGGCGGCATGGACGACATCGGCGGGGCTGGCGTCCTTCATGCGGGAGATGTTTTCCCGGATCGTGCCGTCGAGCAGGGAGACGTTCTGCGGCAGGTAGCCGACATTGACGCCGAAGCTCTCGCGCTCCCACAGGAAGGTGCTGTGGCCGTCGAGATAGATGCCGCCGGCGGTCGGTTCCCAGATGCCGACCAGCAGGCGGGCCAGCGTCGATTTTCCGGCGGCGGAGGGGCCGATGATGCCGAGGGTCTCACCGGGTTCCAGCGAAAAGGAGATGCCCTTGAGGACGGGACGGTCGACGCCGGGCGGCAGATAGACGAGGCGGTCGATCGTCAGCCGGCCGTCGGGCCGGGGCAGGGGCATGCTCTGGCGGCGGCTTTGCGCCGTGTTGAGGAGGTCGCGGACGCGCCGGAAAGCCGACAGGGCGAACACCCATTGCCGCCAGCCGTCGATCAGCTGCTCGAAAGGCTGGAGCATGCGGCCCATCAGGATGCCGGCCGCCATCGCGCTGCCGGGGGAGGCTTCGCGGTCGATCACCAGCACGGCCGCCGTCGAGATCATGGCGATCTGGAGGATCAGCCGGAGCGCACGCGATGCGGCGCTCAGCGCCTTGGCGGCATTGTTTCCCCGGTTGAGCAGGTCGATCATGTGGTACTGGCTGCGTTGCCAGCGCTTGGCGACCGCCGGCAGCATGCCCATCGCCTCGATCACTTCCGCATTGCGGACGGTGGAGGCGATGTCGCTGAAGGAGCGGGCGGCGGCTTCGTTGGCCTGGGCCAGCGGGCGGCGCGTCAGCACGTCGGTCAGAACGCTCATCAGGAACAGGAAGGCGGCGGCGCCCAGCGCCAGCCAGCCGTAGACCGTGTGCAGCAGGAACAGCACGATCAGGAACAGGGGCACCCACATCAGTTCCAGCGGCACCGTGATGGCGCTGCCAGTGACGAACGACCGGAGGTCGTTCAGGTCGCGGATGGCCTGCGTCGAATTCTTCGAGGTGCCGTGCAGGGTGTCGATGACGGCGGCTTCGAGGGTCGGAACGTTGAGCCGGCGGCCGATGACGTCGCCCATGATGAGGAAGACGCGCGTCCGGATGAAGTCGAGCACGGCATAGAGCATCAGTCCGCCGACCGCGACGATGGCCAGCATGATCAGCGTATCGGTGCTGCGGCTGGTCATGACGCGGTCGTAGACCTGCATCGTGTAGAGCGGCACGATCAACATGAGCAAGTTCACGAAACAGCTCAGCACTGCGGTAAAAACCATGCCCCTGCTGAGATGCCGCAGCGTGCTGCGGAAGAGTGCGTGGTCGGTCATGATAGGGAACAAGCTCCGGAACGTGCCGTGATTGTCCCTAAATATTGAGGCTATTCGTTAAACGGCGGTTAATCCGTGTGCACTTGCAAAATTGGATTAGGGTATCGGGAAAATCGATTGAGGTAATTGTTCGAATTTCACAGCATAATGCTTTCATAAAAAGCGACAAACCTGTGACATCGCTGTCGGCAAGTGTCGGAAACGGCCTCCTTGAACCGCTTGGAAATGCCACGGTTTTCGAAACAGTTCTTGTGCAGTTTGAAAGCAAGTCAAACCCGGTTTTCATGCAATAAATCGCTCTATACCCGGTTATCGTATTTAAGCCAATTAACTGATGAGTAATAATCGATCTGTAATTCTGATGCTCAACGGAGACCGGAACCAACCGGCTCCAGAGTTTCCCGCATCATGACACGCCGAAACCACCGCGGAGCCGCGGCCACCTCCCGTTGGGTGTTTCTGGATTTTTCCGGGCGTGTCTATCAGGAGCTTTACATGCCTCATCAAAAAACAGTCCTGGTCACCGGCGGCGCCGGCTTCGTCGGCAGCCACTGCGTCGCCGAGTTGATCGCACGCCAGTACAATGTGGTCGTGTTCGACAATCTCCAGCAGGGGCATCGCGCCGCCGTGCCGGCCGAGGCGGAGTTCGTGGAAGGCGACCTTGCCAGTCATGCGGCGCTCGCCCGCCTGTTCAGCGCCTTCCGGTTCGACGCCATCCTGCACTTCGCATCCAACTCTCTGGTCGGCGAGTCGATGCGCAATCCGCACCTCTACCTCTACGACAACGTCGTCAATGCGCTGAACCTGGTGCAGGCGGCGACCGACAACGGCGTGGCCAAGTTCGTCCTTTCGTCAACGGCCAACCTGTTCGGCATGCCTGACCGGATGCCGATCGACGAGAACACCGAGATCGATCCCGGCAGCCCGTACGGCGAGTCCAAGTTCATGATCGAGCGGATCCTGCACTGGGCGGACAAGGTTCACGGCATGCGCTCCGCCTGCCTGCGGTATTTCAACGCAGCCGGCGCCCATCCCGACGGCCATCTGGGGGAGGACCACGATCCGGAAACGCATCTGATCCCGCTGGTTCTCGATGTCGCGGCGGGGAAACGCTCGCATATCGAGATCTTCGGGGAGGATTATCCGACCCACGACGGAACCTGCATCCGCGACTACATCCATGTTTCCGATCTGGCGGACGCTCATGTCAGGGTGCTCGCCATGCTGGATCACAAGAGCTGCCGCTACAACCTTGGCAATGGGCGGGGCTACACCGTGCGGGAGGTCATCGAGACGGCGGCAAGGGTCACCGGACGGGACATCGCGGTCAAGACGGGACCCCGCCGCCCAGGAGATCCGCCGGTTCTGATCGCATCGAGCGAGCGAGTACGCAAGGACCTGGGGTGGGAACCGCGTTTCCCCGACCTGGAGACGATCATCCGCCATGCCTGGGACTGGCGTTGCCGCAATCCCGAAGGTTATGCCAGTCATATGACGCGTGAACTGGTCGGCGCTTCCTAGAACGGTAGGTATGCGGGCATTTACCGTTCTTTTACAACTCTCAGCAATGGTAAGTATCGAAAGTATGAGCGGTTAACTTTGTCGGGGATGGGAAAAGAGTGAGCGGGAGCGTCGCATTAAAAAATGTATCCAATACCGCGATATCGTCCCGCTCGATTTGCCGCCGGCTGGAAGTCGCCGGGAACTTCCGGCGGCATTAGACTGCGAGTGAAGCTTTATTGCCTCGACGAGGAATACATCGTGCCCAACAACGGACTTGCCTTGAAGCACGGCGGACAGCCGGCTCAGCCGGGAAAGGTAACCCATGACGTCCCATCGATCCCAGACCGCATCGATTATCCACTGCGCGGCACGGGGGAGGGCGGTATGACCGGCCTTTCCCGAATGGAACCAGATATTGCCGACCATGGTGACGATTCCAGGCCGGGCCGCGCCTCCGGCACGGCGATCTATCACGACATCGCCCGCATCGTGGAACGGATGCACCGCCGTTTCCTCGATGTGGTCCGGGTAGAGTTGGGGCGTGTCGGGATCGACGACATCAGCCCCGTCCAGGTGCTGATGCTGATGAACATAGGCACCGAGGAGTTGTCGGTGCGCGACCTGATGGAACGCGGCTACTATCTCGGCTCCAACGCTTCGTACAACCTGAAGCAGTTGGTGGAGACCGGCTACGTCGATCGCGCACCGTCCCTGCGGGACCGCCGCTCCGCACGGCTTCGCCTGTCGGAGAAGGGCATGAGCCTGTGCGGCGAGTTGCGGCGGCTGGAAGCGACCCAGGCGGATGCGCTGATCCGCACCGATGACGACGGCGGCGATTTCGATGTCACCTACCGCACCTTGCGCAAGCTCGAGCGGGCCTGGAGCGACATCATCCGCTACGACGGCCGGGAATTCGACTGACCGCGGGTCGACAGGCTACCGGCCGAACGACTGCCGGCCGACCGAGCGTCTGGCTAGGGATGAAATGAGATGACCGCCACCGCCACCTCCAGCGCGTTGAGCCATTCCGACGTTCATCGTCTGCTGTCGGACCACTCGGCCGACGCGCGGATCGAGACTCTGACGAAGCTGGTTTCCAGCCTGGAAGGCGACACGCTGGCTGGGCCGGAAAGGGAGATCGCCACCGACATCCTCCATCGCTTCGCCGCCGACGCCGAGGCGGCCGTAAGGGAGGCCGTCGCGTGGCAGCTCCACAACAGCGCGCTGCTGACCGACGCCTTGGCGACCAAGCTGGCGCGGGATATCGGCAGGGTCGCGTTCCCGGTGCTGCGCAACACGAAGCGGCTGAGCGACGAGTTCCTGTTGCAGGTGATCGCGGAGCGCGACGCCGAGAAGCATATGGCGATCGCCAGCCGCTGGAACGTCTCGCCCCGGCTTGCCGACGCCATCGTCGAAACGGCCAACATCAAGGTGATCGCCTGCCTGCTGGGCAATGGCGGCGCTCGGATCGCCGACCCGACCCTGCACAAGGCGCTCGACCGCTACGGTCACCTGAGCGTGGTCAACAAGCCGATGGCCGAGCGCGAGAGCCTCTCGTTGCCGGTGGTCGAGAAGCTTGTCGCCTATGTCTCGGAAGACATCCGCAGCAATCTGGTCGAACGGCACCACCTGTCGCCCGTCCTGGTCGCGGAACTGCTGAAGCGCGGGCGGGAAGCCGCCACCATGCTTCTGCTCAAGCCGCTCGCCGGCAATCTGGACGAGCTGGAAGCGGTGGTCCGGCATCTCGACCGTGACGCGCGCCTGACACCCTCGCTGATGCTGCGGGCACTCTGCGCCGGCGATGTCGAACTGTTCACGACGGGGCTGGCGGTCCGGGCGAAGGTCGCGACGGAGAATGCCCGCCTGCTGATCTGGGACGACGGTCCGCTCGGGCTTCGGGCGATCTTCGAGAAGGCGCGTTTCCCGATCGCCCTGCTGCCGCCGTTCCGGGTCGCGATCGATGTCGTCAAGGAAACCGGTTACGACGGCGGCGCCGGCGGCACCGGGGACGGACGCCACGACTACCAGGTCATGGCGCTGGCGCGTGTTTTCGAGGAATGCGGCGCCATCGAGGATCGGCTGGTGGACGACCTGCTGCTTCAGCTGTTCGATCAGAAATCGGACGAGGTGATCGACGCGGCCATGACGCAGGCGGGCATGCCGTTCCACCCGATTCGCGCCGTCCACCGATAGACGCTGTACCGCAGGCGCGAAAAACGCGATCTTATGGGGGCGGTCAGGCCATGGCAGGTGTTCATGGCCACCCGCAATCCTCATATGCGGTTATTACCGCCAGCGAACACAGACCAAGGTTCATGCCGTACCAGGACTGCGACAGACATACCCCCCTGACCCGTGAAGAACTGCTCGACCACGACCGCCGCCGGATGATGCTGGAGGCGTATCCCTGGATGAAGGTGTGGAGCGACGAACAACTCGACCACTCGCTGGCCCAGACGATGCGCAAGCATCCGGAAGGGGACGACGTTTGGGTTTTCGCCTATGGCAGCCTGATCTGGAACCCGACCTTCGCCTTTGCGGAACGCCGCGTCGCCCATATCCGGGGGTATCACCGGAGGTTCTGCCTGCGCGCCGACATGGGGCGGGGCACGCTTGAATGTCCAGGCCTGTTCCTGGGCCTCGACCGGGGCGGGCAGTGCGCCGGCGTCATCTTCCGCATCCCCGCCGAACAGGCCAGCCATGAGCTGACGCTGCTGTGGCGGCGCGAGATGCTGACCGGCGCCTATATTCCGCGCTGGCTGAAAACCAGGACCGAGAGCGGGACGGTGCCCGCCATCGCGATGACGATCAACCGGAACTATTCGCGCTATGTCGGAGACTGGGACGAAGACCGGATGATCCAGGCGATCGCCACTGCCGAAGGACGTTTCGGCCGCTGCTCCGACTATCTGTTCAACACCCTCGAGCATTTGAACGAAATGGGTCTGCGCGACAGCATGCTGGAGCGGACGGCCGCAGGGGTACGCCAATTTCTTGACAGATAGCGTCGCGTGTTTGCCACACCCCCGAAAGAGGGGTGGACATACAGGCGGCTCAACGACTTATCTGATCTCATGCACCCGACTGGGCATTCCCGCAAAACGGTATCTGGTTAAGTCCCTAAATGATCACAGACGCGCGCAACCTGCCCGACGGGGCGGTGGTCGAGGCAGATATCTGCATTGTCGGCGCCGGTGCTGCCGGAATCACTCTTGCGATGGAGCTTCTCGGGCATGGTTTCCGCGTTGCTTTGCTGGAAAGCGGTGGGCTCGATTTCGAGGACGATATCCAGTCGCTGAACAGCGGAGACTGCGTCAGCGAGCACAAGGTCGACCTGACATGGACCCGTCTGCGCTATTTCGGCGGCACGACCGGCCATTGGGGCGGCAACTGCGCGCCGCTGGATGCGCACGACTTCCAGGAACGTTCCTGGGTACCGGACAGCGGCTGGCCGTTCGGCAAGGAGGAGCTGGCGGATTTCTATCCGCGGGCGCACCGGTATTGCGAGTTGCCGTCGGACAACTACGAGCCCGGCTACTGGGCGGAGGTATCCGATCAGTTCCATGCCAGTCGCATTCCGGTCAGCGGCGATCAGATAGGCGAAAAGATTTTTCTGAAGAGTCCGCCGACCCGGTTCGGCGATACCTACCGCGCAGCGCTCGCCAGCCCCGGCAACCAGTGCACGGTCTATCTGCATGCAAACGTCGTGGAAATCGAAACCGACGGTGATGCGACGCATGTCGAAGCGCTGCTGACACGCGACCTGGACGGCAGGAGCCGCCGGTTCAAGGCAAAGAAGTTCATCCTCGCCAGCGGGATCGAGAACGCCCGGCTGCTGCTGCTGTCGGACAGGCTGCGTCCCAACGGGCTCGGCAACGACCATGACATGGTCGGACGCTACTTCATGGCCCATACGACGATCCGGACGGGCCGCGCCCTGCTGTCGGTGCCGAAGGGAACGGCCCGGTTCTACGGGCTGGACAGCTGGGCGTCGCGCTTCGAGACGGGAGGCGCTCCCTTCGTCAACGCGCTTCAGCCATCGTGGGAGGCACAGCAGCGCGAAGAGATGCTGAACAGCGTCGTCTTCTTCGACGAGACCTACGAGGGGGAACATGCCCCCGGCTTCGTGGCACTGAGACATATCGTCAAGCAGGTCATCCAGGGCCGGGTGCCCGACAATCTACCGACCGAACTAGGAAAGGTCTTCGGAGATCTCGACTCGGTCGCCAAGGCGCTTTATGCGCGGGCGACCGGCAACAGCAGTCACCGCGTCCTTGAACTGCGCTACTTCGCCGAGCAGGCGCCCAACCGCAACAGCAGGGTCGCGCTGGGCGGGGACCGCGATGCGCTGGGGCAGCGGAAGATGGTTTTGGACTGGCAGCTTCAGGATATCGACAAGCACACCATCCTGCGTACCCAGCAGCTGATCGCCAGGGAGTTCGGGAGGCTGGGAGCCGGCCGGCTTCAGGTGGACTTCGAGAATGAAACCGATCCATGGCCGGCAGGCATCGATTCGTCGGCCCATTTCATGGGGACGACACGGATGCACGGCGACCCCAGGCATGGCGTGGTCGACGAGAACTGCCGGGTCCACGGCGTCGCCAACCTTTATGTTGCCGGCGGCTCGGTGTTCCCGACTGCCGGTGCTACGATGGTCACGATGAACATCGTAGCACTCGCGGTCCGGCTGGCCGATCACCTGATCGCCAAGCCCGCTTAATCCGAAATCGGGTATGTGACGACATCGACGGCGGCGCCGGCCACCGTCGCCGCCGCCGA
>NZ_JCACHA010000882.1:0-7920 GCF_059503625.1 Skermanella sp. | reverse complement strand
AGTTTTTCAGCCTCGGTCCAGATCGCGCCGAATTGATCGACCACGGCCGACTTCCCGGTGCGGCCGCTCAGCGTGAAGCGGTTCGACCACTCCATCAGCTTCAGCCCATAGAGGCCCAGCACCTCGTTGGCGATGCCCGCGCGCCGCCGCCGTTCGGCGGCGGGGAACGATGTCCCCGCCTGAGCCACACCGTCGGTCCAGTGGTCGGCGGACCCGAAGGTGCCGCAAAGCCCGCACATGGCGGTCAGGACTCGGGCCGCGCCGACCCGGACTTCGGGAATCGGGTGGCGAAGTCCGTGGCGATTTCCTCCATCGTGACGAAGCGGACGCCGTCGTGGCCCTTCAGGTAGTCGAACAGCCGCTGGTGCATTTGCAGGACATGCGGCTTGCCCGATACGTCGGGGTGGATCGTCAGCGGGAACACCGCGTAGTCGTAGTTCTCGTAGACCCAGTCGAACTGGTCGCGCCACATCTGCTCGATGTCGTGCGGATTGACGAAACCGTGGCTGTTGGGAGCGGCCTTGATGAACATCATCGGCGGCAGGTCGTCCAGGTACCAGGATGCCGGGATCTCGATTAGGTCGGTTTCCTGCCCGGTGACATAGGGCTTCATCCAGGCCGAGGGATGCTGCGAGTAGTCGATCTTGGTCCACTGGTCGCCGACCGTCACGTAGTAGGGATGGTGGTCGTTGTGCATCAGCGAGTGGTCGTACTTGATACCCTTCTTCAGCAGCAGTTCGTTGGTCTTGGAGCCGAACTCCCACCACGGCGCCACATAGCCGCGCGGCGGCTTGCCCGACAGTTCGGTGATCAGATCGACGCATTTGTCGAAGATCGCCTCTTCCTGGACCGGCGTCATGGCGATCGGGTTCTCATGGCTGTAGCCATGCATGCCGACCTCGTGTCCGGCATCGGCGACGGCCTTCATTTCCTCCCGGAAGGTCTCGATCGAGTGGCCGGGCATGAACCACGTCGTCTTGATGTCCCATTTCTCGAACATCCGAAGCAGCCGCTTGCTGCCGACCCGGCCGGCGAAGACGCCGCGGGAAATGTCGCAAGGGCTGTCCTCGCCGCCATACGATCCGAGCCAGCCCGCGACCGCATCGACGTCGATCCCGTAGGATACCAGGATTTCCTTCGTCATGGTTTCTTCTTCCCTGTAAGTGATGCTTTTCGTTGGAAGCCTTTGGCGGCCCTAATTGGCGTGCAACTCCATCCGCTGCCGGACGATCGACGGGTCCGCGCCTGATCCCAGCAACAGCGCCAGCAGGATTCGCGCCTTGATGCCGCTGAGGTCGCCGCAGAAGATCGCGCCCGCCGCCGCCAGATCCGAGCCTCCTCCGGCGCCGTAGACCGGCTCGACCCGCCCCTGGGGAGAGCGCGAAGTCACCGCTACCGGAATGCCGCTCCGGATCGCCTCGACGGCGGCTTCGGTCACGGCCGGCGTCGCGTTGCCGCGCCCGAAGCCTTCCAGCACCAGCCCGCGCGCGCCGTTCCCCAATGCCGCCGTCACGAAAACCGCGTCGGAGCCCATGACCAGCTTGATCAGCTCGACGCGCGGCTCGATCGCGTCGGCCTTGATGGGACCGAGCCGGATGGTGCGGCGGTGAAGCCGGACGCGGCCGACATCGATCTCGCCCAGCTTGCCATGCTCGGCGGAAGCGAAGGTGCCGAGCCTGGAGGCATGGGTCTTGGTGGCGTCCCGTGCGGCGTGGATCTCCTGTCCGAAGACGATCATCGCGCCCAAACCCTGGGTTTCCGGGCTGGCGGCGACGCGGATGGCGTCGGCCAAGTTCCTCGGGCCGTCGGAGTCGGGCTGATCGGCATCCATCTGCGCCCCGGTGAAGACCACAGGCTTGTCGGTTTCCAGCACGAGGTCGGCCAGATAGGCGCTCTCCTCCATCGTGTCGGTGCCGTGGGTGACGACCACGCCCGCGACCTCCGGGTCGGCAAGCAGCGCGTTGATGCGCCGGGCCAGCCCGAAGGCCATGGGCAGGTCGATCCTGTAGCTTCCGACATTGCTGAACTCTTCCGTCTTGACCGGGATATCCGGCGCCAGCGGGCCGAGCAGCGAGACAAGCTCGTCGCCGGCCACGCTGCTGACGACGGATCCCTGTTCCGCGCTGTAGCGCGACGCGATCGTTCCGCCGGTGCTGAGAAGGACGATATGTGTCACGGGACTCCTTTTCCGGTGCTTGGCGGCAATGCCGCCGGGTCAGTAGCGTCCGACGAGCAGGCCGCCATCGACGACGATGACTTGGCCGGTGAGATAACGGGCCGCCTGAGAGGCGAGGAATACGGCGACATCGGCGATTTCCTCCGGCTCCCCGACGCGGCCGAGCGGGATGAAGCTGGCGGCGGCTTCCAGACCGGCCGGCCCCAGCGAGTGCTTCTCGGACAGGGCCTGGGCCGTGCGGATGTAGCCGGGAGCGATGCCGTTGACCCGGATGCCATCCTTCGCCAGCTCGACTGCCAGCCCTCGCACCAGACCGACCACCCCCGACTTGGCGGCCGAGTAGTGGACGTGCTCGTCCCAGCCGTAGGCCACGCCCATGATCGACGACAAGGCGATAACGCAGCCCTGGCCGCGTTTCCGCATCGCCGGCGCCGCGGCCCTGACGACCCGCATGACGCCACCCAAGTCGATGTCGAGCGTCTGATCCCATTTCTCGTCGGTAAGGTCCGCCAGCGGGACCTTGTGGGCGATGCCGGCATTGGCGAGCACGACGTCGATCGGCCCATGGGCCTCCTCGACCGCCGCCACGACGGCATTCGCCCCGGCAGTGTCGCGGACGTCCAGCCGATGGAACTCCGCCTGCCCGCCGGCAGCCGCGATCTCCTCGGCAGCCCGACGGCCTTCCTCATCGAGGACGTCGGTCAGGATGACGCGGTACCCGGCATCGGCGAAGGCCTTGGCCGAGGCCCGGCCGATCCCGATGCCGGCTCCGGTGATCAGTACGATGGGCATCATGGTTGATTAACCCGTGGCTGGACAGTTGGTGCCGCAGCTCCGGTAGGTACGGCGAACGGCGACAGGTCGCGCTTCAGGAAGGCGCCGTCGCCCGGCTCGCCCAGGATCTTTCCTTCTTCCGCGACCAGCTTGCCGCGCAGGAACGTCGCTACCGGCCAGCCGGTGACCGCGATACCCTCGTACGGCGTGTAGTCCGCCCCATGGTGCATCAGCTCCTGCCGGATCGTTTCCTTGCGGTTCGGGTCCCACAGGACGATGTCGGCGTCGAAGCCGGGGGCGATGGAGCCCTTCTTGGGATAGAGACCGTACATCCGGGCATGGTTGGTCGAGGTCAAGGCCACGAACTCGTTCAGGGTGATGCGGCCCTCGACGACCCCCTTCGAGAACAGGAGCGGCAGGCGCGTCTCGACGCCGGGGATGCCGTTGGGCACCCAGCGGAACGACGTGCGCGCCTTCGGATTGAGCTTGCCCATCTCGCCTTCATAGAAGAACGGACAATGGTCGGACGAAAAGGTCTGGAAGACGCCGGTCCGAATGCCTTCCCAGATGGCGCCCCAGCTTGCCTCGTCGCGGGGCGGCGGCGAGCAGACGTATTTGCCGCCCGTCTCGTCCATGTTGAGGCCTTTGAGGTCGTCCGCCGTCAGCGCGATGTATTGTGGGCAGGTCTCGCCATAGACCTTCAAACCCTTCTGCTGCGCCCAGCGGATCTGCTCCATCGGCTCCCGTCCGGAAACATGGACGATCATGATCGGGACGTCGGTCAGTTCCGCATGGCTGATGGCGCGGTGGGTCGCTTCGCGCTCGACCGATTCCGGCCGGGAGACAGCGTGGTAGTAAGGCGCCTTCTTGCCGGCGAGTTCCAGCCGCTCCGTCATGAAGCGGATGGCGTCATAGCCCTCGCAATGGACCATGACCAGCGCGCCGCAACCCCGCGCGCAGTCGAAGACCTCGAGCATCTGGCGGTCGCTTAGGACCAAATCGTCATAGGTCATGAAGACCTTGAACGACGTGTAGCCGTCCTCGACCAGCGCCGGGAGTTCCTGGCCCAGGACGCTTACGGTCGGATCGCTGATGATGAGATGGAAGCCGTAGTCGCAATAGCTCTGGCCGTCGGCTTCCTTATGGTAGTCGGCGACGCTTGCGCGGAGCGAAGCGCCGCGCGGTTGCAGCGCGAACGGGATGACGGTGGTGTTGCCGCCCGCGATGGCCGACCGCGTGCCGGTCTCGAAGCCGTCCGCCATCTTCGGCCCGCCGAAAGCCGGCTGGGCCAGATGGACGTGGCTGTCGATGCCGCCGGGCATCACCAGCAGCCCCGATGCGTCGATCTCCTTGGCCCCGCCTTGGAGGCTTTCGGCCACGGCGACGATGCGCCCTTCACGGACGCCGACATCGGCGCGCACCGTATCGGCGGCGGTGACGACGGTTCCGCCCCGGATGACCAGATCGTAATCACTCATATCGAAGCCCCTTTTTCAGATCGGCCGAGTCAGACCATGACGTCGCCGCCATTGGGCGACAGCGTTTGCCCTACATAGAATGTCCCCGCTTCGGAGGCGAGCATAAGGACTGTGGGGGCGATTTCATCGACAGTGCCGAACCGCCCGATCGGCAGCTGCGCCTTCTTCATCGCCTGCCACTCCTCGCTCAGGCCCCGCAGCAACTCCGTCTCCACGGGTCCGGGAGCGATGCCGTTCACCATGACGCCATGCGGAGCGCCCTCGTAGGACAAAGCGCGGGTGAAACCGACGATCCCGGCCTTGGCGGCGCAGTAATGCGCCAGTCCCGGCGCGCCCTTGTAGGCGAGCTGGGAGGCGAAGTTGATGACGCGGCCATAGGAGCGCGCGATCATCTTGCCGAAGAAGGCGTGGGTGACCAGGAAGGTGCCGCGCAGGTGAACCCCGATCATCCGGTCCCAATCGGGGACGGTGATCTCGGTGAAGGACTTGTCGCCGCCGATGCCGGCGCAGTTCACCAGGATATCCACATGCCCCAGACGCCGTTCGGCCCAGGCCGCCATTTCGGCGACTTCGGTCTCGCTGGCGACGTCGCAGTGCATGGCGTGGACCGACAGGCCTTCGCCGCCCAGGCGGGCGACCAGCGCATCGGCATTGGCTTCGTCATGGAAATGGCAAAGTGCCACCTCGGCCCCGTGGCGGGCGAAAAGTTCGACGACCGCCGCCCCGATGCCCCGGCTGCCTCCGGTCACCAGCGCCTTGCGGCCCTTCAGGCTGAAGATATCGTTCATGACACTCTTTCCATACTGGTCAAGCGGAGGCGGTCCCGGCGCGAAGCCAAACCGCATAGGAGCCGATGCCCCGATCCAGGCCGATCGCGGGCCGGTAGCCGAGATCCCTCTCGACCGCCGAGATGTCGAAGCGCCGCTGCGTGTCGTCGACAGGATCGGCTCCCGGCCCCAGCTCGATATCGGCGCCGGGAAGCACGCCGCGGACAACATCGGCGATTTCCGCCAGCGTGAGATAGCTGCCGCCAGTCACATTGTAGGTCCTGCGCGGCAGGGCCTGCTTGTCCAGCGCCATGACCAGGGCGCGGGCGGCGTCCTCGACATGGATGAACTGGCGGTGGAAGTCGCGCCCGAACGGCAGCCGGGTCGGACGGCCGGCCAGCGCATCCACGATCATCGTCCGGATCACGCAGTCCGTCGTCCGGCGCGGTCCATAGACCCAGGACAGCCGGAGGCTGACCCCATCCACCCGGTATTGTCCGGCATAGGCCGATACCAGCAGCTCGCTGGCGACCTTGCTTGCGCCGTATACGGTGGTCGGCGCCATCGGGACGTCTTCCGGCACCGGTCCTTCCGGCGTATTGCCGTAGGCGCTGGTCGAGGAACAGAACACCAGGCGGCTGCCGTGGATGCGTGCGATCTCCAGCACGTTGGCGGTGCCGACGATGTTGACCTGCACCATCGAGTTCGGGTTGTCGCGCGCCACCATCGGGCCGGAATGGGCGCCGCAATGAACGATGCCGGCGATCCTGTTCTCGACCGCCAGCGCATGCAGCCGATGGACGTCGCCGAGGTCGCAGACGGTGACCTCCCGCCCGTCGACGGCACCCGGCGTCCGGTCTATCGGCAGGACCTTGCGCCCGCCTTTTTCCAGCAGCACGCGGACGGCATTGCCGAGCAGGCCGGCGGCGCCGGTGACGAGTATCGTTGCTTCGCTCATGTCAGGCTCGGCTCCACGGTGGTTCTCCCCAGCGCCCGTGTGCGCTGGGCTTCGCTTTGCTCGATCGGCAGTTCGGCGGCGAGCAAAGCCTTGGTGTAATCCTCGGCCGGTCGGGCAAAGATCGTTTCGGTCTCGCCGTGTTCGACGATCTTGCCGTGACGCATTACGGCGACGTAGTGGGCGAGCGACCGGACAGAGTTGAGGTCATGGGTGATGAAGAGCGCCGACAGCCCCATATCCCGTTGCAGGTCCCTGACCAGATCGATGATCTGGGCGCGGACACGGATGTCCAGCGCGGTAGTCGGCTCGTCGAACACGACGAAGTCGGGACTGGTGGCCAGCGCCCGGGCGATACCCACGCGCTTCTGCTCGCCTGCGGTGAGCTGATGCGGATAGTAGTCGGCGATCCGGGCCGGCAGCCGCACCATGTCGAGAAGTTCCCGCACGCGCTTGGCCCGTGCCGCGGCGCTGGTCTTCGGGATCAGCGCCAGGGGTTCTCCGATCAGGCTTTCCACCGGCCAGCGCGGGTTGAGCGCGACGTAGGGCTCTTGGAACACCATCTGGATCCGTCTGCGGATAGGCCTGAACTCCCGCTCCGGCAGCGTCGTGATGTCGTTTCCGTCGAACAGTACCCGGCCGCCGCCGGGGTCCAGCAGGCGGACCAGGCATTGGCCGACCGTCGTCTTGCCGGACCCGCTCTCGCCGACCAGCGCCAGCGTTTCCCCCGCGCCGACGGAGAACGAGACGCCGTCGACCGCGCGGACCACCTTGTTCGATCCGCCGACGGCAAAGAACTTCTCCAGCTTATCGACCTCAAGCAGCGTCTTCGGCTTGGCGGCCGAAGCATCGGCGGCGCCTCTCGGCGTCGGACGCGCCCTGGCGGCATCCAGCAGGACTCCGCTGTAGGGCTCTTCCGGCTGCTTCAGGAACAGGCCGGCTGGCTTCATCTCGACGATCCGGCCTTCCCGCATGATCGCGATGCGGTCGCAATAGTTGGCGACGACGCCCAGGTCGTGGGTGATGATGACCGCGCCGAGACCCAGTTCGCGGCAGCGCCGGACCAGCAGGTCGAGCACCTGCACCTGGATCGTGGCGTCCAGCCCCAGCGTCGCGTCGTCCGCCAGCACGACTTGGGGATGGGCGATCAGCGCCATCGCGATGACTACGCGCTGGGCCATGCCGCCCGAAAGTTCATGCGGATAGGCATGCGCCCGCCGTTCCGGATCGACGATGCCGACCTTGGCGAACAGATCGACCGCCGCCTTCCAGGTGGCGGCCCGGCTGCCGCCCTGGTGCGCCCGAAGGACGCGGGCGACCTGAGCGCCGACCTTCTCCACCGGATCGAGCAGGGCCTTAGCATTGGTGCCGATCAGGGCTATCTGCCCGCCGCGCAATTCCCGCTTGCGCTTGGGGTTCATCGACAGGATTGACGCGCCGTCCAGCGCCACATCGCCGGAAACGATCCGTCCGCCCTCCGGCAGCAGGTCGATCAGGGCCCGCGCCAGCACCGATTTGCCGGCTCCCGTCTCGCCGACGATGCCGAGCACTTCGTCGCGGCGCAGGGTGAAGCTGACGTCGTTGAGGACGGTGGTGTCGCCGAAGGCGACGGTGAGCTTGTCGACTTCCAGCAGAACCTTGGGATCGCGCGGGGTCATCGGCGGGCCCTCGTCGTCGGGTCCGACAGTTCCTTGGCGGCATCCCCGAGCAGCGCGAAGCACAGGACCGAGATCACGATGGCAAGGCCGGGGAACAGCGATACCCACCAGA
>NZ_JCACHA010000881.1:0-7927 GCF_059503625.1 Skermanella sp. | reverse complement strand
CCTGAAGCGCCGTCGGATCGTTCGGATCGGCTCCGGCGATGGCGCCGAGGATTGCGCCCGCGTCCGCCGCCGTCCGCGCCATCGGGCCGACATGGTCCAGTGAATCGGCAAGCGGGAACACGCCATGGCGGCTGACCCGTCCCCAGGTCGGCTTGACGCCCGTCAGGCCGCAGGTGGCGGAGGGGAAGCGGATCGAGCCGCCCGTGTCGGAGCCGAGCGATCCGTAGCAAAGTCCCGCCGCCGTCGCGACGCCCGACCCGGTCGAGGACGATCCGACCCAATAGCCCGTGTTCCAGGGATTGAGCGGCGCCTGATCGTCGGGGTGGTGACTGGTATAGGCGCCTTCGGTCATCTTGAGCTTGCCGAGCGTGACGGCTCCGGCCTGTTCCAGCCGGTCGACCACCGTCGCGTTGTAGGGAGGCGTGAACTCCCTGTGCATCCTCGTGCCGCCGGCGCTGGGGCTGAAAGTCGTATAGCAGAGATCTTTAAGGGCAAGCGGCACGCCGTGCAGCGGACCGCGCCAGATGCCCTTGGCGATCTCGGCCTCCGCCGTCTTCGCCCGGTCCATCGCCCGGTCGGCAAGCACCGCCGCATAGCTGTGATAGCGGCTGTCGAGTTCGCCGATGCGGTCGAGCATGGCGCCGGTGACTTCGACCGGCGAGACTTCGCGGCGCCGGATGCGCTCCGACACGACGGTCAGGGGTTCATAGTGCAGGCTGGTGGACGTCAATGCTTTCTCCTTGGCGCTTATGAACCTGGGCGCTTACGAACCTGGGTGCTTACGAACCTGGGCGCTCATGTTTTCCAGGTTGACCGGTCTTGTCAGAAGCAATGGTGCGTTTCGACCGTCCGTTCCACGACAGCGGCCGTCCTGATCACGCTGGCCTCGTCGAAGGCCGCTCCCGCGATCTGGAATCCGATGGGCAAACCGTTGCGGTCGTAGCCGCAGGGCAGGCTGATCGCCGGAAGACCCAGCAGGTTCCAGGGATAGGTGAACCGCCACGACGTCTCCAGCACGCTTTCACGCTTGCCGCCGAGTTCGACTTCGCGCTGGCCCGAGCGCCACGCCGTCAGCGGCATCGTCGGGCCGACGACGACGTCGGCATCGGCGAAGACCGGGAGGAACTTCTCCGCCAGCATCGTGCGGTAGCGTTCCGCCTGGAGGTAGTCGGATGCGGTGACGAGCCGTCCCATCTCGACCAGCAGGCGGACGTCTTCCTGATAGGCCGATGTCCTGCCCGCCATCAAATGATGGAGATGGTAGGAGGTCGAGGACGCCAGTTCGATCGCGAAGATGGCGCCCAGGCCATAGGCCAGTTCCGGCACTTCGAACTCGACCACCTCGGTGCCCTGTGCCGCGAGGCTGGAGATCGTCGCTTCGACGGATGCTGCGACTTCGTCGTCCAGCGCCTCGAAGAAGTGATTGCGGCAGACGCCGACCCGCAGCCCGGAAGCCCCGGCGGTAAGGGCGGGCCGGAGGTCGGTCGGTGGTTCGTTCGCTGAACCGGCATCCGCCGGATCGTATCCGGACATGACATCGACCAGCAGCGCCGCGTCGGCGACGTTGCGGGTAAGCGGGCCGGCGTGGTCGAGCGACCAGCTATGGGGAACGATGCCGGAGCGCCCGATCCGGCCGAAGGTCGGCTTGATGCCGACCGTGCCGCAGAGGCTGGCCGGGATGCGGATCGAACCGCCGGTGTCGGACCCGAGCGCCGCCATGGCGAACCCGGCGGCGACCGCTATGCCCGAGCCGCCGCTGGAGCCGCCCGGCACCCTGTCGGTGTCGAACGGGTTGCGGGCCGGCGGCGTTTCCATGCCCCAGGCGAACTCGTGCATCCTGGTCTTGCCGAGCAGGATGGCGCCGGCTTCGCGAAGCTTGCGGACCGCCGCCCCTTCCGTGTTGGGGAACTCGACCGTGGCTTCGGTGCCGGCCCGCGTCGGCATATCAGCCGTCAGGTAGTTGTCCTTGATCGCCAGCGGGATGCCGTGGAGCGGGCCTGCGATGCGCCCTTCCCTGGCGGCGGCTTCCAGGGACTTGGCCTGATCCAGGGCGTCGGACGCGATGTGGACGAAGGCGTGGAGGTCGCCGTCCTTCTCGGCGATGCGGTCGAGATAGGCCGTCGTCAGTTCGACGGGGGAGAGCGCGCCGGTCCGGATCGCGTCCGCGACTTCCCGGATCGGCTGGTGCATGGCGTCTTCTGCACGCATCAGCGTGGCTCCTTCCGCATTGGGCGGAACACGACCGCCGGATGGCGGTCGCCCAACTCAAGGCCGCGCAGCTTTTCGATCTCGCGGGAGATCACCTTGAAGGCCTCGCGGACTTCGGACAGGCGTTCCGTTGCGATCAGCGTTTCGGGGTCCGCAGGGTTCTCCGTCATGAGGTTCTCCGTCATGGCTTGGCGCTCCCTCCGCCCGCCGGCCGGTCGGGCGGCGACAGCAGCAGGAGGTCCATCACTTCAGGGGGAAACGCGCTGCCGCCGTCGCGTTTGGGCATCCCGGCGATGAAGGGAAGCAGCTGCGCCTTGGCGACGTCGAAGGTCCGGCGCAGCCGGGGGATCGGATCGGGGTCTTCATCGACCCGGACATCCAGCTTGGCATAAGCCTCCGCACCGAACACGACCAATGCTGCGGACTGGCGGCCCCGCTTGTCGCCGCCCGCCGCCTGGGCGGCTTCAAGGCAGGCCATCAGGCGGTCTTCCAGGGGTTGGCCCGCCGTCTGCCGGAACGTTTCGGCCATGGCGGAGATCACCGGCGCTCCCGTCAGCATGTTGCCCTGCGCCGCGAAGTCCCTGCCCTTCGCTTCGCCGTGCCATGGGGTGCAGTCGGCGCCGGTCCAGGAAGCGGAACCGCCCGACGCGTCCACCACGCCGACTTGCCGAAGATTCGCCTCGCCGTCCTCGGCAAGGGCCTTGTCCAAGGCGGATTGGGCGTCGCTGCCCGCCTGCATGGCGTCCAGGATGCGGACGGCAAGATACGGGTTGACCCAGGACTGGGTGCTGACCGCGCCGACGCCGGCGCGGAGGAAGGGGCAGATCGAACCGACCGCCGGGACGGCGGAGGCGACGGCGACCCCGAACTCGCCGGTGGAAGCGCAGCGGGCGACGATCGAGAAGGTATTCGCTTCGATACTTCTGGTGGGGCTCATCGGTCTGGCTCCTCCGCTTCAGATGCGCAAATGCCGCTCCAGCGTCGCGGCGGTATCGGCGTGGGCCACGTCGCCCTGCTCGACGATCTCGCCGATCTTCAGGATCGCGTAGCGGTCGGCGACGGACAGCGCGAAGGGCAGGTTCTGCTCGACCAGCAGGATCGCCACACCCTTGTCCTGGCTGGTGGAGCGGAGCACCTGGGCCATCCGGTTGACCATGGACGGCTGCAAGCCTTCGGATATCTCGTCGATCAGCATGATCTTCGGGCGGGAGACGAGGCTGCGCGACAGCAGCAGCATCTTCTGCTCGCCGCCGCTGAGCGTGCCGGCCCGTTGCTTGAACCGCTTGGCGATGACCGGGAAGGCCGCTTCGACCTCGCCCATCCTGGCACCCAGCAGACGGTCCTCGGTCACTCCGAGACGTAGGTTTTCCTCGACCGTGAGGTCCTGGAAGATCGCGTATTCCTGCGGGGTATAGGCCAGCGCCTCGCGGGCGTTGAGGTGCGGCGCGCGGTTGGCGATCTCGCTGCCGTCCAGCCGGACCGAACCGCTCTTGGCTCGGATGAAGCCCATGATGGTCTTCAGCAGCGTCGATTTGCCCATGCCGTTCTTGCCGAGGATGACCAGGATCTCGCCCGGCGCTATCGAGAACGACACGTCGCGGACGACGGTCACCGGTCCGTATCCGCTGCTCAATCCCGCGACCCGGAGCCGGGCAACCTGAAGCTCGGCTTCGCCGGCTGCTTTATCGTTCACGCCGCTCATGCCGAGGCCTCCAGATCCTGGCCGGCATAGACGGCCTTGACGAGTTCGGACGAGACGACTTCCTCGACCGTGCCGTCGAGCAGCAGCTTGCCCTGGTGCAGGACGACGATGCGGTTGGAGATTTCGCGGACGAAATCGAGATCGTGCTCGATCAGGAAGATGCAGAGGCCGTATTCCTCGGCCAAGCGCGTTAGAACATGGCCGATCGCGGTCCGCTCGGGCTTGGTCAGGCCAGCCGTCGGCTCGTCCAGCAGCAGGACGCGCGGTTCGGTGGCCAGCACCATCGCCAGTTCCAGGCCGCGCTTCATGCCGTGGGAGAGATAGCGCGTTTCCACGCCCAGCCGCTGGTCCAGGCCGGTGGCGGCCAGGATTTCCAGGGCCGGCTCGGGAAGCGCCACAGTCTCGCTGCGATAGAACGGGCGGGCGCCGTCGATGCGGTAGCGGGCGAGCCGCAGGCAGTCGCCGACGGTCAGGCTGTCGAACAGGCTGGTGTTCTGGAAGCTGCGGCCGACGCCCAGCCCGACGATCTTCTGCGGCGAGCTTCGCCCGATCTCGGTTCCCGCCACCGTGACGGTGCCGCCGGTGCGCTCCGTCCCATTGCTGATGCAGCGCATCAGCGTGGTCTTGCCGGCGCCGTTGGGGCCGACGATGCTGAGCAGCTGGCCCTGTCTGCCCTCGACATCGATGCCGTCCAGCACGGTCAGGCTGCCGTAGCGGCAGGTCAGCCCATCGATCCGGATGGGAGAGGATGCCGATTGGCCGGCTGCGGCTGCGGCTGCGGCTGCGGCGCGCACGCCTGGGGCCGCCGTCAGCCTGATGCCGGAGTCAAGAACCTGCTCGCCACCGCCGGCCCCGCGCGAGCGGTACCGGCGCCAAGCGCCGGTCACCAGCGAGGCGATGCCGTTGGGCAGCAGGATGATGACCGCGACGAAGGTGACGCCGACGATGAAGTTCCACAGGAACGGCAGGTTGCCCGACAAGTAGGAGGAGGTCGCGTCGATGCCGATCGCGCCAAGGATCGGGCCGATCAAGGTTCCGCGTCCGCCCAGCGCCACCCAGATCAGGGATTCCGTGCCCAGTTGGAACCCGGCAAGTTCCGGTGCCACCACGTTGGAGAAGGCCGCGTAGCCGAAGCCGGAGATGGCGGCGATGCCGGCGCAGACGGCGAAGAGGCCCGTCTTTATGCGGGATACCGGGATGCCGAGATAGGCGCAGCGGTCCTCGTTCTCGCGGATCGCGATCAGGATGCGGCCATAGTCGCTGCGCACGAACAGCCACGCGACCGTCGCCGCCACCACCAGGAAGACGCCGGCGATCCAGAACCAGGTGTCGATTTTCCAGTAATACGTGGGAAAGCCGGACAGGCCGCTGCTCGACCCGGTGAACCGTCCGCCCGAGAAGATGACCTGCGTCAGGACGATCGGCAGGGCCAGGGTGACGATCGATGAATAGAGCGGCGAGGCGCCGTGATAGAAGGACAGCAGGCCGGTCAGCCAGGCCGTGACCATCGCGACCGCGATGCCGATGACGAGCGCTCCGATCGCCCAGCCGGCCCCAAAGCCCCAGTGGGTGAAGACCAGCGCGCAGGCGTAGGCCCCGATGCCGAAGAAGGCCGACTGGCCGAAGGTCAGGATGCCGGTATAGCCCCAGATCAGGTCGACCGTCAGCGCCAGGGCCGCCAGAAACAGCGCGCGGGTCAGCACGTTGGTCATGTAGGTGCCGAGATAGAGCGGCGCCGTCGCGACGATGGCGAGGGCGATGGCGGCGCCCAGGATAGTCCGCCAGACCTGTCGCGACGAACGCCGGGTGGCATCCGGCATTCTTCCAGCCGCAGGGATATCAGCCACGGGAGAGTCCTTGAGGTTTGATGCGCAGGATGACGGCCGCGAGCACGACGATGGTGATTCCGCCGATGATGGGACTGACGAAGGTGCTGACCAGGACCTGGGCTCCCCCCAGGACCAGGGAGGCCAGGGCCAGACCCGGAATGGCGATGCCGGAGACGAGCACGAGCATGAACGAATTGACCAGCCAGGGCAGGCCCATGTTGGGATCGACCGACAGCAGCGGCGTGATCAGCGCGCCGGCGGCGCAGGCCAGCGCAGCCCCCAGCCCGAACGTCATGGCGCGCACCCTGATGCTGTCGATGCCGAGGCCGCGCGCGAGGTTCTCGTTCATGATGACGGCGCGGGCGTTGAGACCGAAGCGGGTGAGGTACAGCAGCGCCGTCAGCAGAAGGCCAAGGACGACCGCGACAGCGATCAGGATCAGCCGCCACGACGAGTAGCCGGTGCCGAACAGATCGACCGTTCCGGAAATCGGGCTCTGGGCGAACTGAACTTCCCTGCCGAAGGCGAAGACGATGACCTGCGCTATGATGATGCCGAGGCCCCAGGTCGCCAAGATGGCGTCCAGCGGCCTCGAGTAAAGCGGCCGCACCACCACGCGCTCGACCACGACGCCGAGGACGAACCCGAAGGCGGCGGCGGCCGGTATGGTCAGCCAGGGGCTGAAGCCGTGGGCCGTGACGACGTGGGCGGCGTAACCGCCCACGGTGAGGAAGGCGCCATGGGCGAAGTTGATCAGCTTCATGACGCCGAGGATGATCATCAAGCCGGCGGCCACGATGAAGAGCATCGAGGCCGTCGTCAGGATGTCGAGCAGAAGGATCGCCATCCGGGTTCCGTTTCTTGCCGCATCGGAAGATGAGGCGGGCGGCGGTTCGGGGAGCTGCCCGCCCTCGTGAAACGACGGGTCAGAGGTTAGGGCACTGCTCGCCGGGATCGACGTTCTCGAAGGTCTTGATGACCTCTACGCTGCCGCCGTCCTTGACCTGCCCCAGATACATCGTCAGCGGCGTATGGTGCTGCTTGTTCATCTGGATATTCCCGCGCGGTCCCGTGAAGGACACCTCGGGAAGGGCTTCGATGACGTCTTCGGCGTCGGTCGAGCCGGCTTTCTCGGCGGCGGCCTTGTAGAGATAGATCGCCTCGTACTGGGGGACCGAAAGGTCGTTCGGCGTCTTCAGCTCGGCGCCGAACTTCTTCTGCATCGCGTCGAGGAACTTCTTGTTCTCGGCGCTGGCGATGCCGGTCATGTAGGACTGCGAGATGAACATGCCGGTGGCGTCGGCGCCCATCGTCTTGGCGGTGCCCTCGTCCACGGCGAGGTTGCCGTAGGGGATCTTGATGCCGGCGTTCCGCAACTGCTTGGTCAGGGTGACGTTTGGAGCGCCGCCGGCGGTCGAGGTGATCAGGGCGTCGGGGTTCTTCGATCTCAGGTCGCTGATGATCGAGGTCCAGTCGGAGCCGTCCATCGGCAGGTATTCCTCGCCCAGGACACGGCCGCCCCTCTCCTCGATATACTTGCGGGTGAACTCCAGCATGCCGCGGCCGAAGTTGTAGTCGCTGCCGATCAGGTAGAAGGTCTTGGCCTTCAGCGTATCGGTGAAGTGATCGACGACCGGCTTGACCTGCTGGTCCGGCACCCAGGCGGGGACGAACATGTTGGGGCTGCACGAACGTCCCTCGTAGAAGGACGTGTAGATGAACGGTTTGCCCGCCCGGTTGACGATCGGCAGGCCGGCGTTGCGGGCCGCACTCGTCTCCATCGAGATCAGGACGTCGACGTCGTCCTGGAAGACCAGCGAGTTGAAGGCGCGCTGCGCGCCCTGCGCGCCGCTGCCGTCGTCGGCCACGACCAGTTCCACCTTCTTGCCCAAAATGCCGCCCGCCGCGTTGATCTCGTCGGCCGCGAGCTGGCTGGACTGCACCACCGAGGGCGCCACCACGCTGTTGGCGCCGCTGAGGCCGACGGGGATGCCGATCTTGACGGTGGATTGGGCGGCGGCGCTATTCATCAGCGCGCCCATCAGGGCCAGGGTCCCGAATCCCAGAGTTCCGATACGCTGAAGCGTCTTCATGTTCTTTTCCCTGTTTCGATGGTGGATTTTCTTGGAGGTGTCTCAAGTCTCGTAGGTCGGGTAAAGCGAAGCGGCACCCGACGAGCAGGCGCGTC
>NZ_JCACHA010000880.1:3337-7943 GCF_059503625.1 Skermanella sp. | reverse complement strand
TCGGCTCCCGCCTTCGACGCGAACAGCAGTGCTTCCGCAACCGCTTCGATCGTCAGCGCCACGATGATCTGGTTGGCGACCTTGGTCGTCTGGCCGTCGCCGTTGCCGCCGACCAGCGTGATGTTCTTGCCCATCAGCTCGAACAGCGGCTTCGCCCGGCCGAACGCTTCCTCAGGCCCGCCGACCATGATGGTCAGCGACGCCGCCTTGGCGCCGACCTCGCCGCCGGAAACCGGCGCATCCAGATAATCGCAGCCAAGCTCGTTGATCCGCGCCGCGAACTTCTTGGTTTCCAGGGGGGCGATCGAGCTCATGTCGATCACCAGCTTGCCCGGCTTCAGCCCCTCGGCGACGCCGCCGGGGCCGAACAGGGCCGCCTCGACATGGGGAGTGTCCGGGACCATCGTGATGACGACATCGGCCTGTTCCGCCACCTCGCGCCCGGACCGGCAGTCCTTGGCGCCCTTGTCGAGCAGGTCCTGGGGGGCATCCCGTAGGTCGTGGACGTACAGCTCGTGCCCGCCGTCCGCCAGATGGGCGGCCATGGGCCGGCCCATGATGCCGAGCCCGATGAAACCTACCTTCATGAAATCTCTCCCTGTAAGTCCGGCCGGAAAAATCCGTTACGCCGGGTTCCTGAACTTGTTCGCCAGCGCTTCCGACGACTTGACCAGCAGCCCCACGTCGGAACCGACGGCGGTGAAGATGCAGCCCTTTTCGATGAAGTGCCGCGCCAGGGTCTCGTCGCCGGTCAGGATGCCGGCCCGGTTGCCGCAGGCCACGATCCGGCCGATCGCGTCGTCGATCGCGGCGGTCACGTCGGGGTGGCCCGGCTGCCCCAGGTAGCCCATGTCGGCCGACAGGTCGCCCGGCCCGATGAACACGCCGTCCACGCCGGGAACGGCGGCGATCTCTTCCAGGCGGCCCAGCGCTTCCCGCGTCTCGATCTGCACCAGGACGCAGGTTTCCTCCGCCGCCCGTGCGTAGTAGTCCTTCACCCGGCCGAACCGCGACGCGCGCGAGGCCGAGGCGAAGCCGCGTATCCCGTCCGGCGGATAGCGGGTGGCGGCGACCGCTTGGCGAGCCTCCTCCGCATTCTGGACATAGGGGATCAGGAACGTCTGGACGCCCGCGTCCAGGTAGCGCTTGATCACCACCATGTCGTTCCAGGGCGGCCGCACGATCGGGTGCGCGGTTCCGCCGACGGCGGCCTGAAGCTGGCTGAAGACCATCGGCAGGTCGTTCGGCGAATGCTCGGTATCGATCAGCAGCCAGTCGAACCCCGACCCGGCCAGGATCTCGACCGAGATGTTGCTCGACAGGCTCGACCACAGGCCGATCTGCTGCCGGCCTTCCATGATCGCCCGCTTGAACGTGTTGATCGGCATGTCCATGGCGTTTCCTCCCTGTTTTTCGATGAGACGTGTCTTCTTGATGAGACGATGCCGTTCAGTGGATCTCCGGCTCGCCCGCAGCCGCCGTCTTCGCGCCGGTCTCCAGGAAGCTGAAATCGCAGCCCTCGTCGGCCTGGGAGACGAACTGCGAGAACATCGCCCCGTACCCGCGCTCGAACCGCGACGGCGGCGCCTTCCATTCCGCCTTCCGGCGGGCCAGCTCGTCCTCGCTTACCCGAAGCTCCAGCCGGCGGGCGGGAATGTCCAGCTCGATCACGTCGCCGTCGCGCACCAGCGCCAGCGGACCGCCGATGAAGGCTTCCGGCGCCACGTGAAGCACGCAGGCGCCGTAGCTGGTGCCGCTCATCCGCGCGTCCGATATCCGCAGCATGTCGCGGACACCCTGCTGAAGCAGCTTCTTCGGGATCGGCAGCTGGCCCCATTCCGGCATGCCCGGCGCTCCCAGCGGTCCGGCGTTGCGCAGCACCAGCACGGAAGTCGCGTCCACGTCCAGGTCCGGATCGTCGATCCGCGCCGCCATGTCGTTGTAGTCGTCGAACACCACGGCCTTGCCGGAATGCCGGTGCAGGTGCGGCTCGGCGGCGGGCGGCTTGATGACGGCGCCCTTGGGCGCCAGGTTGCCGCGCAGCACCGCCAGACTGTCCGACGCCACGACAGGGTTGTCGAGCGGCCGGATGATCTCGTCGTCGAAGACCTTGAAGCCCGCGATATTGGCGCCAAGCGTCAAGCCGTTGACGGTTAGGCAGTCGCGGTGGATCAGGTCGCCCAGCCGCGCCAGCATCGCCCGCAGGCCGCCGGCATAGTAGAAGTCTTCCATCAGGAACTTGCCCGACGGCCGAAGGTTCGCGATCAGCGGCGTCTTCCGCGCCAGCTCGTCGAACCGGTCGAGCGTCAGGTCGACGCCGGCCCGCCGCGCCATGGCGATCAGGTGGACGACCGCGTTGGTCGATCCGCCCAGCGCCAGCACGGTGGTCACCGCGTTGTCGAACGCCTGCGGGCTGACGATGTCGGACGGCTTGAGGTCGTTCCACACCATGTCGACGATCAGCTTGCCGGTCAGCGTCGCCATCGCGGCGTGGCGCGAGTCCGGAGCCGGGATGCTGGATGCGCCCGGCAGCGTGAAGCCCAGCGCCTCGACCGCCCCCGTCAGGGTGGATGCGGTGCCCATGGTCATGCAGTGGCCGGCGGAGCGCGCGATGCCCTGCTCCACGCCCTGCCAGTCGTCTTCCGTGATGTTGCCGGCGCGCAGTTCCGCCCAGTACTTCCAGCTGTCGCTGCCCGACCCCAGCACAGCACCGCCCCAGTCGCCGCGCAGCATGGGACCGGCCGGCATGAAGACGGTCGGCAGGTCCATCGAGAAGGCGCCCATCAGCAGGGCAGGGGTGGTCTTGTCGCAGCCGCCCATCAGGACGCAGCCGTCGGCCGGATACGACCTCAGCAGCTCCTCCGTCTCCATCGCCAGGAAGTTGCGGTAGAGCATGGTGGTCGGCTTCTGGAACGGCTCCGACAGCGACATCGCCGGCATCTCGACCGGGAAGCCGCCGGCCTGCCAGACGCCGCGCTTCACTTCCTCGACCCGCTGCTTGAAATGGGTGTGGCAGGGATTGATGTCGCTCCAGGTATTGACGATCGCGATCACCGGCTTGCCGGCATAGTCGGAGCGGTCGTAGCCCATCTGCGCGGTGCGCGACCGGTGCCCGAACGACCGCAGGTCCTTGACCCCGTACCAGCGGTGACTGCGAAGTTCCTCAGGTTTCTTCCTGGTCATTGTCTGCTTCTCCCTCCCAGGCCCGTGGCGCCGGCTTTTCTTTTGGAAACTGTCGACCGTAATGATAACGCTAACAAGGTCATGTTAGCGTTATCATCGCGCTATGTGAAGCTTTTTCCGCTGCTCCAGCACTGCGATACCACAGTAACCACCCCACGGCCCCTAAACGCCGTTCCTCCGCGCGTCTCCAAGGGGGATACGACCGTACACCCCCTTTCCGATGTACGCCTGAAGTGGTAACTTGCCGCCCGAAACGCCCTGTCTGCATTTTGGAACCGATCTGACTGAGGAAGGCCCTATGGCAAAGAAGAAAGATGAAAGCGAGGCTATCGCCAATCAACTCGGCTTTGCGGTGAAGGAACTGAATGCCGTCGCCGAACGCATGCGTGCCGCCGGCTATGCCGAACTGGGCGACGAGATCCAGACCCTCGCCAACAGCGGCGCTTTCTTCGCCGAGGAGTATGCGCGCCTGCGCGCCCTTCAGGTAGCCGCAACGGACGCCGACGGCCAGTAAGGCCGTTCGGCGTCCCTGGTGCCATGTTTGGCTCCCGCAGCCCGGCACATCCTCTCAGACTGCGGCCCCCGCCGTTCCTTCCTTGGCCGTCAGCTCGCGCGCCTCGGCGCTCGCCATCGCAAGACGCTTCTGGCGGCGGCGCTGGAGCTGCTGGTCGGCAAGGACGCCGAGCAGGATCACGGCCCCCATGACGGCGAAGTTCAGCGAACTCGGGATGCCCAGGATGTTCACCAGGTTCTGCAATACCTGGAGCAGGACGGTGCCGAGCACGATGCCGACGATCGATCCCTCGCCGCCACGCAGCGAGCATCCGCCCAGCACCGCCGCCGCGATGGCATAAAGCTCGTAGAAGTTGCCATGCGCCGACGGGGAGACCGACTGCGTATAGAAGACGAAGAAGACGGACGAAATGCCGGCCAGCGTTCCCGCGATGACATAGGCCATGGTGATCACCGTGGTCGTGGGAATGCCGGAGAACCGGGCGGCCTCCTCGTTCTTGCCGACGGCGAACAGGTAGCGGCCATAGACCGACCGGTGCAGCACCACGCTCATGACGACGGCGACGATCACCAGGAAGATGAAGGTGTGCGGGATGTTGTAGGTCCGGCCGGACATCAGCCATTCCAGCGTTTCGTAGCCGCCGCCATAGCCGAACCCTTGGGTGGAGTCTGCCGTATACCATCGCGCGATGCCCCGGTACAGCAGCAGCCCGCACAGGGTCACGACGAAAGGCTGCATCTTGAGGCGGGTCACCAGCAATCCGTGGATGGAGCCGAGAACAGCTCCGGCGGCGATCGTTATCAGCAGGGAGATCGGCCAGGGGATTTCGTAGTTTACCAGCATGTCCAGGAAGAAGATGCCGAGCAGCGCGAACATGAGGGCGCCGCCGACGGCGTAGAACAGGCAGAG
>NZ_JCACHA010000880.1:0-3327 GCF_059503625.1 Skermanella sp. | reverse complement strand
AGCGCGAACATCGATCCGACCGACAGCTCGACGCCGCCGGTGATGATCACGAGGCCGACGCCGATCGAGATCAGGCCGAACAGGCCGATCTGATTGGCAAGGTTCATCAGGTTGACCTGGGACGCGAATTGCGGATTGATCGCCGCCGTGATGGAGCCGATCACTACGATCAGAAGAAACAGGCCGAGTTCTTTCTTAAGCATGGGTGACCACTTCCTCTTTGCCCAGATCTTCTTTTCCGAGATCTTCTTTGCCCAGATTGCCCACGGCCAGCGTCAGGACGTTGTGCTCCGAGAACTGCGGCCTGTCGAGTATCCCGCTGATGCCGCCCTCGTGCATGACCGCGATGCGGTCGCTCACGCCGATGACTTCCTCCATGTCGCTGGAAATCATCAGGATCGCAACGCCGGCATCGGCCAGACCGCGCATCAGGGCATAGATCTCGCCCTTGGCCCCGACGTCGATGCCCCGCGTCGGCTCGTCGAAGATGATGAGCTGCGGCGCCATGGAGATCCATTTCGCCAGCACGACCTTCTGCTGGTTTCCTCCCGACAGGGTCACCGCGTCGGTGTCGATCGACGGAGCCTTGATCGAGAGGGAGCGGCACTGCTCGGTCGCCACGCTGACCTCGCGCGAGGTGTCGACCAGCATCGCCTTGGCGAAACGCTTGAGGTCGGGCAGCGAGATGTTCTCGGCGATCGACATGTCGAGCAGCAGGCCCGACTTCTTCCTGTCCTCCGGCGCCAGATAGATGCCGTGGGCGATGGCGTCCGCCGGTGTCCTGATCGTGACCGGCTTGCCATCCAGGAGGATCTGGCCGCCCTTGGCCGTATGGACGCCGAAGATCGTCTGCGCCAGCGACGTGCGCCCGGCGCCGACCAGACCGGCCAGCCCCAGGATCTCGCCGCGATGCACCATCAGCGAAACTTCCCGTTCCGGGAAGGCCGATGTGACGAAGTTCCGAAGCTCCAGCCCGCCGCGCCGGATGCCGACCTTGGGGGGGATGTACAGGGACTTCAGGTCCCGGCCGATCATCAGCCGGACCATGGCGCCGCTGGTGATCTGGCCTTTCGGCAGTTCGCCGACCTGACGGCCGTCCCGCAGCACCACGACCCGGTCGGCGCAGTGCTTCACCTCGCTGAGCCGGTGCGAGATGTAGATGATGCTGACGCCGGCCGCCTTGAGGTCGGCGATGACGCTCAGCAGCTTGTCGGTTTCCGTCAGGGTCAGGCTGGAGGTCGGCTCGTCCATGATGATGATGCGGGCATCCATGGACAGGGCCTTGGCGATCTCGACCATCTGGCGCTGTGCGATCGACAGCGCATCGACCGGGTCGTCCGGCGCGAAATCGACGCCGAGCCGCCGCAGCAGGGGTTTGACGCGCTGGTGCAGGGCCGCATTGTCGATCAGGTTGAGGAATCCGCCCCGCCGGGGCTCCCGCCCGATATAGATGTTGGCGGCGACGTCTAGGTTTTCGAACAGGTGCAGTTCCTGGTGGACGAAGGCGATGCCGGCATGGGCGGCATCCTTGACGCTCAGCGCCGGCCGCTGCTCGCCGTCGATCACGATCGACCCCGACGAGGGCTTGACGACGCCCCCCAGGATCTTCATCAGCGTCGACTTGCCGGCGCCGTTCTCGCCGATCAGGCCGACGATCTCACCTTTCCCGACCGACAGATCGACACCGCGCAGAGCCTGGACACCTGGATAGGACTTCGTGATCGAGCGCAGCTCCAAGAGTGTATCCGACATACGCGAACCTCGTTTGCGCGCAAGGAGCAGTGCTCCCTGCGGCGCTCGTATTCCAAGGACAGGCAGGACAGGCAGGTCCGGCGCCAGGGTGCCGGACCGAAGGGGCGTTACTTCTTCAGCAACTCCCTGACCTTGGCCGCGAAGTCCTTGACGTTCGTTTTGTCGATGACCTGGGTCGGAATGATCTTCTGCTTGTTCTCCGGGATGAAGGACTTGTCGCCCTCGATGTACTTGGCCAGGTAGATCATGGACTGGTAGCCGAACTCGTACGGCTGCTGCACCACGGTCGCGTCGATCACGTTCTCGGAAATACCCTTGAGCGTCTGCTGGTCCTCGTCGAAGCCGACGATCTTGACCTTGCCTTCCTTGCCGGCGGCCTTCACGGCGTTGTAGATCTGCGGCGTGTTGTAGGCCCAGAGCCCGACCAGAAGGTCGATGTTCGGGTATTTGGTCAGGGTGTCCTCGACGTTCGCCTTGGCCTTGGTCTGGTCGCCGCCGTCGGTCCGGACATCGAGGATTTCGATCTTCGAGCCGGCGATCGCTTCCTTGATGCCCTGAAGGCGCTCGCGCGCATTGGCGGCATCGAGAGTGCCGACGAACACCATCGCCTTGCCGCCGTTGGGCAGCGACTTCATCATCTGCTCGCCCGCCTGACGGCCGGCCGCGACGTTGTCCGTCCCGATATAGAGCGCCCGATTCGATTTCGGCGCATCGGCGTCCTGGGTGAACAGGGCGGCCTTGGCGGCAACCTGGTTCAGGATTTCGGTCGAGTTGTCGGGGTTGACCGGGCTGATCGAAACCCCCGCGACGCCCTTGGCGAGCAGGTCTTCCAGGATGCGCTTCTGCGCTGCGGCCGACATCTCGCCCGGGATGTAGAACTCGATGTTGTAGTTCGGCAGCTCCTTCTGGGCCTTTTCCGTGCCGCGCCGGGCGATCTGCCAGAAATCCGCCGGGACGTTGACCACGAAGGCCAGGGTCTTCTTCTCCTGGGCGAACGACGCCTGGGTTGCGAAGGCGCCAGCCGCGACGGCGGCAGCCATGCCGATCAGGGCACTTCTACGTCTGATCATAGCGTTTCCTCTATTATCGATTGTTATTTTCTTAGGCTCCCCTTGCCGCGACCTCCCTGGAAACCCCGGACGAATGCACAAGGCATCGGCCCGGGACCCAGACCGGTCTCGGCAGTCAATTTCAGAATGCAAACCGATCCCAAGTCAAGCAGTAATTAGCCTCTTGACGTGGCAAAATTATTACTACTCGTGCGGCTGCGATGGCCGTGCGAATCTTGTTATTTATTATGAAGCACGGCGTTCGCGCCGGAATAACGGCGGCGGCCTCCGGAACAGTCCGGCGGCTTCGGCGGGGATGCCGGTCAGCGTCCCACCTATTGGTTGTTGGTTGGTCCGTTACGGCGAGAAGCTACCCACAACAAAAAAATCCATGATGCTTGTTCAGGCAAGCTCCGGAAAAAGTGCAGGCACTATGCGGCGGTCTTCAACCACCCGAATTCCGTTTCCTTGAACGTGACAGCTCTAGAGTCGTGCTCAAGCTCATCGATTTCGGTAAGAAGGTCGG
>NZ_JCACHA010000879.1:0-7948 GCF_059503625.1 Skermanella sp. | reverse complement strand
AGCAGGATCGCCCCGATGATGACGTTGGCGGCGGCGAACAGGGGAAGGGCCATGACGGCGACCGGTCCGGAATAGCCCTTCTCGATGAACCGCAGGGCCGCCAGCGGCAGGGCGGAAACCGCGAAGGTATAGGCCCAGTATCCGGCGGTGAAGGACTGTACCCGGAGCCACGGGACCAGCCGGATCATGATCGCCGCCTGGAACAGCGCGTAGCCGAACAGCATCTGAGCCATGACGTCGGGCGGTCCGGCGGTTACGCTCAGATAGGCGACGCAGCCGACGGCCGGCGGCGCCAGATGGATGCCGAGCGTGGTCCTGAGGGCGGGCGCCAGTTCCGGCAGCATCATGAGGCGGTGGACGATCAGGCTTTCGAGCACGATCCACGATATGAAGCCGCCGCCGAAGAACAGGATGCCCCGATCCGCATGTCCGAAGGCCGAGAGCGCTATGGCGCTGACGAAGCCGCCGCCGACCGTCGGCATGTAGAGCACCGGCGTCGTCGTTTCCGGCGCACGCCCTCCCTGCCAGATGCCGCCCATGCCATAGGCGCTGAACACGACCTGTCCGGCGACGCCGGCCATGCACAGAACCCAGGCAGCATACGGCAGCATCGGCGCCAGCACGATCGACACGATCATCGACGAGACCGGCAGCAGCGCCAGGAAGAAGCCCTGGACTGGATGCCGCGCCTCCGCGACGGCCTCTTGCCGTGCCCAGAACCACTTGCCGGCATACAGGACCAGCAGGGTTGCCCAGATCAGCGCGGCAAGCACCGCCAGGACATCGCCGACGACGGCAGGAGCCTGCCAGATCCTGCCGGCGGTGCGCCACCCGTTCGACAGTCCGCCCAGTCCCAGGATCATCCCGAACAGCGTGACCGGAACCGTTGGGAGGGAAAAGGACAACGCGTCACCCGGCTCGAGGAAAAACAGGAAGCGCATGGGTGTAGACGCGCGGCATCCGGAGCGTCAAGGAATGCTACGCTCCAATCTGCTCAAAACGATCAGTATTTCTCAATGGGGCGGAACTGGGGCGGACCGTTCGGATGTCCGCCCCGCACACCATCTTTGCCGCCCGCGCCTTAGTTCTTGCCGGCGCGGATCTTTTCCAGTTCCGCCATCATCTCCTTGGCGCCGGCTTCGCCGAACTCCTGGATGAACTTGGCGGAGACCGGCTTGACGGTCTCGCGCAGCTTGGCGGTTTCCTCGTCCGACAGGGTGGTCACCTGGATGCCCTTGGACTTGATCTCCTCCAGCGCCGTGGCGTCGAAGGCGCGGATGGTCTTGCGCTCGAAGGCGGTCGCCTCGTTGGCCGCTTCGGTCAGGATCTTCTGCTCGTCGGGGCTCAGCTTGTCCCAGAACTTCTTGCTGATCAGGAAGGCCCAGACGCTGTAGATGTGGTTGGAGATGACCGTGTGCTTCTGCACCTCGTAGAACTTGGAGGCGATCAGGGTCGCCAGCGGGTTTTCCTGGCCGTCGACCGTCCCCGTCTCCAGGGCGGTATAGACTTCGGGGAAGGGCATCGGCAGGGCGTTGGCGCCCAGCGCCTTGAAGGTGTCGATGAACAGCGGGTTCTGGATGACGCGCAGCTTCAGGCCGCTGATGTCCTCCGCCTTGTTGATCGGATGCCGGTTGTTGCTGATCTGGCGGAAGCCGTTCTCCCAGAAGCCCAGACCGATCAGCCCCTTCTCCGGCAGCTTCGCCATCAGCTTCTGGCCCCAGGGGCCGTCCAGCAGCGCGTCGGCTTCCTGCGAGGAGTTCAGCGCGAAGGGCAGGTTGATCAGGCCGAACTCCTTCAGGCCGGCGATGCCGACCAGCGTGGAGGTGTCCGGGATCGTCATTTCCTGCGTGCCGCCCTGGAGCGACGAGACCATGCTGACGTCGTTGCCCAGCAGGCCGCCGGCGAACAGCTTGACCTTGATCTTGCCGTCGCTCTTCTGCGACACCAGTTCGCCGAACCTGGCGACCGCCTGGCCCTGCGGGTGATCGGCGGTCAGGCCGATGCCGACCTTGATGTTGCGTTCCTTGATGTCCGCCGCACCGGCCGGTGCCGCTGCCATCAGACCTGCAAGCAGTACGCCGGCGTAAAATTTAGCCCGTTTCATCGGGTGTCTCCCCCAGAATTACCAGTTGTGCAAAAGCCATGTGCGGTTGCGTCGTGTTTAAGCGAAGCCCCCGGTATGTTCAATTAGTCCAATGGTGCATTGTTCCTGCCCCTGCTTATTTCCTCCGGCTGTTGAGGACGGACGAGCCAAAGGTTACCTTCGTCACACATCGAGAAATGCCGCAGCCGAGGAAACCGCCGTGACCACTGACATCAACGATCGGGTACTGCTCGACATCGAGAACGGCGTCGCGACGCTGACGCTCAACCGGCCGAACGCCCTCAACGCCCTCGATCCGGCCCTGGCCGAAGCGCTGTCCGCCGGCCTGTCACGCTGCGAGGAGGACGATACGATTCGCGCCGTGGTGCTGCGCGGCGCCGGCGAGAACTTCATGGCCGGCGGCGACATCAAGATGTTCGCCGGTCTCCTGAACGAACCGGACGGCCCCCGGCGCGGCTATTTCGAGCGCCTGATCCATCAGGTCCACGCCTCCATCCTGATCATGCGGCGCATGCCCAAGCCCGTCGTCGCCAGCGTGCGCGGGGCGGCGGCCGGATTCGGCGTCAGTCTCGTGCTCGCCTGCGATCTGGCGCTTGCCGCCGACGACGCGGTCTTCACGCTGGCCTATTGCCACATCGGCGTCAGCCCCGACGGCGGCTCCACCTTCCATCTGCCGCGCGCGGTCGGCATGAAGAAGGCGATGGAGATCGCCTTGCTGGGCGACCGCTTCAGCGCCACCGACGCCGAGAGCGCCGGGATCATCAACCGCGCCGTCACCTCCGCCAACCTGGAGGAAGAGACACTGAAGCTGGCCAGCCGGCTTGCCGCCGGACCGACCCTGGCCTATGGCCGGACCAAGCAGCTGCTCAACGCGGCGCTCGACAGCAGCCTGGAGACCCAGCTTCAGGCGGAGGCCGAGCGGTTCGCCGCCAGCGCCCTCACCAAGGACTTCGCGGAGGGCGTCACCGCCTTCGTCGGCAAGCGGAAGCCGGTCTTCACCGGCCAATAAACAATAGAATCCTATTGGGAGAAGGTTTCACCATGGCCGATCTGTCCGGCAAGACCCTGTTCATCACCGGCGCCAGCCGAGGCATCGGCAAGGCCATAGCGCTGCGGGCGGCCCGCGACGGCGCCAACATCGTCATCGCCGCCAAGACGACGGAGGCGCATCCGAAGCTGCCCGGCACGATCCACAGCGCCGCCGAGGAGATCGAGGCGGCGGGCGGCAAGGCGCTGGCGCTTCAGGTCGACATCCGGGACGAAACCCAGATCGCCGACGGCGTCGCCCGCGCGGCCGAGCATTTCGGCGGCATCGACATCCTGGTCAACAATGCCAGCGCCATCAGCCTGACCGGCACGCTGGACACGCCGATGAAGCGGTTCGACCTGATGATGGGCGTCAACGCGCGCGGCACCTTCGCCACCAGCCAAGCCTGCATCCCGCACCTTAAGCGGGCGTCGAACCCGCATATCCTGATGCTGTCGCCACCGCTCTCGATGCAGCAGAAGTGGTTCGCCCCGCACACCGCCTATACCATGGCCAAGTATGGCATGAGCATGTGCGTGCTGGGCATGAGCGGGGAGTTCCAGGGCGACGGCATCGCGGTCAACGCCCTGTGGCCGCGCACCCTGATCGCGACCGCAGCCCTCGCGATGATCCCCGGCGTCGATCCGGGCATGGGCCGCAAGCCGGAGATCGTCGCCGACGCGGCCCATGCCATCCTGACCCGCGACAGCCGCACCTGCACCGGCAACTTCTTCATCGACGACGAAGTTCTGGCGCAGGAAGGCGTAACCGACCTGAAATCCTACGCGGTCGATCCAGATAAGGCCCTGCTGCCGGACCTGTTCCTGGACTGACGGTTTTCTACGGATCGACCGTCCGGCGAAGGGAGGAAAACAACACCGATGAAGACGCCCATGATCAAGCGGAAGACCTTTATGGCGGCCTGTGCCCTCGGCCTTGGCCTCCTGACGGGAGGAGGCGCCCCGGCCCATGCCGCCGACGTCGCGATCGGCTATATCGGCCGCCAGGAACCGCCGCGCGAGCCGCTGTCCTTCGTGGAACCCGTCCTTGAGGACGAGGGACTCCAGGGCGCCCAGCTCGCCCTCAAGGACAACGAGACGACCGGCCGTCTGCTCGGGCAGAACTTCACCCTGGAGGAAGTCATCGTCGAGGAAGACGGCGATCCCGCCGCAGCCGCCCGGGAGCTGCTGGGGCGCGGCGTCAAGTTGATCGTCTCCGACCTGCCGGCCGATGCCCTGCTCGCCATCGCCGATCTGCCGGAGGCCAGCGACGCCCTGATCCTCAACGCCCGGGCGCGGGACGACGGATTGCGCCGCGACAAGTGCCGGGCCAACGTGCTTCACACGATGCCCAGCCGCGCGATGCTGGCCGACGCGCTCGGGCAGTACCTCGTCTTCAAGCGCTGGACCCGCTGGTTCCTGGTGGAAGGACCGGGCGAGGGCGACAAGAAGTACGCCGATGCGATCCGCAGGACCGCCAAGCGCTACAACACCAAGATCGTCGAGGACAAGCCCTGGACCTTCGAGACCGGCAACCGCCGCACCGACAGCGGCGCCGTCAACGAGCGCGACGCCATCCTGGGTTTCACCCAGGTCGGCGACTACGACATCCTGATCGTCGCCGACGAGGAGGACCAGTTCGGCGAGTACCTGACCGACCGCACCGCCCGTCCGCGTCCGGTCGCCGGCACGCAGGGCCTTACCCCGACCGCGTGGTCGCGGGTGACGGAGAACTGGGGCGCCACCCAGCTACAGCGCCGGTTCGAAAGGCAGGCCGACCGGACCATGACGGAACGCGACCATACCGTCTGGCTGGCCGTCCGCACCATCGGGGAAGCCGCGACCCGCACGAATTCCGCCGATCCCAAGACCATCGAGGGCTTCATCCGCAGCCCCGATTTCGCGCTCGGCGGCTTCAAGGGCCAGCCCCTCAGCTTCCGTCCCTGGGACGGCCAGTTGCGCCAGCCGATCCTGATCGCCAACCCGCGCATGCTGGTCTCGGTCTCCCCGCAGGAAGGTTTCCTGCATCCTGTGACCGAGCTGGACAGCCTGGGCGACGACAAGCCGGAAACGCAGTGCAAGTTCTGATTGCCGAGGTCCGAGCGGCTAAGCGGCCGGCGCGCTTTGCGCCGGCCGGCGTCAGACCAGCATGCCCAGGACGACCCTGTTGCTGTTCTGGGTGATCGCCAGACCCTGCCGCGCCATCTCCTGCTTGACCTTGTAGGCCTGGAAACGGGCGCTTTCCTTGGTCATGTCGGCGTCGATGATCGACCCAAGACCACTCTCGCTGGCGGCCGCGATGTCGGTGTTGTAGTTGATGAAGTTGTCGACGCTGCGCAGGTCCTTGAACAGCCCGTTCATGACGCGGCTGAGCGAATCCTCGAACTGCGAAAGCTTGTACGGGCTGCTGCCGCTGTCGTCGATCATCGCCGCCGCCCGCGCCGCATCGGGCACCGGGATGGTCTGCAACTCGCTGGGGACGCCCTGGCTGTTCGTCACCGGGGTATCGCCGGTGTTCAGGAACACCTTCGCCCATGACTGGGCAAGGTCTTCCTTGTTGCGGGCTCCCGCCGTCGCATTGGGATCGGTGAAGCCCGGCAGCGTCATGCTGCCGCCCGTCGTGTCGTAGTCGCCGATGGCGGTCTGCCGGCCTTCGACGTTCGCCACGACCTTATGCGGCGCCGTGTAGATGCTGTTGTAGTAGTCGCCGTCCGAAACCAGCGACGTGCCGTCCTTCATGATGGCGTTGTAATGATCCAGGATCTCGCCGGCATATCGCTTGTAGCGGACCTCGTAGTTCGTCCGCTCCTGGCCGACCAGCGACGTGTCCGCGAGCTTGGTCAGCGTCCTGCGGACTTCGGCGGTCAGGCCTGACATCACCGAGACTGCCTCGGTCGTGCGGTAGATCGAGTCCTTGGTGGCGTTCAGCCGTTCGTTGACCGCGTTGATCGCCTTCACGTTGGTATCGATGCGCAGCGACGTCGCATAGGAAGCGCCGTCGTCATAGGCGGTGGATATGGTCTTCCCGGAGGCGAGTCGCGATTCGACCGACTTGGTGAATTCCGCTGCCATGCCCAGCGACCGCAGGGCAGTCATCTGCACGGCATTGGTATGGATCGACATCGACATGACGAAGCCTCCGAACTTCCGGACCGATCACGTGTCCTCAGCCAGGGACGGCGGCGGCCGGGAGCTATCCTGGGCCGGCAGCAAATGCCGACCGGTAGATTCCACCGATAGGTAAAATCTGCCTGGGTCATTTTTGCCCATCAAGATTTAAGGCTTCGTGAACGGGCCGGAAAAGGTCCCGGCCCGCCAAGCGGTTATGTCTCTACAGCGGCTCTCCCCTGATCATCCGCGGCAGCTCGCCGACCATCCCCATGGCGTGCCGCATGAAGAACTTCTTGAGCGGCGGCATCCGGTTGACCGCCGCCATTCCCAAGTCGCGCGCCAGTTTCAGCGGACCGAAATCGTTGGAGAACAGGCGGGTGAGCAGGTCGGTGACCGTGATCAGCGTCAAATTGTCGAAGCGGCGCCAGCGCTCGTACCGGGCCAGCGGTTCCGGGCCGCCGACATCCAGCCCAAGCCTGTGGGCATCGACGATGACTTCCGCCAGAGCCGCGACGTCGCGCAGGCCCATGTTGAGGCCCTGGCCCGCGATCGGGTGCATCGCATGGGCGGATTCGCCGACCAGCGCCAGCCGCTGCGCCACGTAGCGTTCGGCATGCAGCACCGACAGCGGCCACGCCGACCGCTTGGTGACGACCCGGATCGGACCCAGCCAGGAGCCGACCCGCTTCTGAAGCTCCGCCGTGAAGGCCGCGTCCGACAGGCCCATATACATCGGCACGCGCGACTTGTTCTCGCTCCACACGATGGAGGAGCGGTTGTCGGTCAGCGGCAGGATCGCGAAGGGACCGCCCGGCAGGAACTTCTCGACCGCGACTCCGCCGTGGGGCTGGTCGTGGGCGATGTTGCAGATCATGGCGCTCTGATCGTACTTCCAGGTCACGACGCCGATGCCGGCCTGCTTCCGGCAGAAGGAGTTCTTGCCGTCGGCCCCGATCACCAGCCTCGCCTTGACCACCCGCCCGTCGGACAGGGTGACGCGCGCGCCCTTGGCGTCGCGGTCGATCCGGGTGACCTGGGCCGGAACGATATGGCGCAGCCCCGGCAACTCGGCGACGCGGGCGAAGAGTGCGCGGCGGATCACGATGTTGTCGGCGATCCAGCCGAACGGGCCGATCCCGACATCCTGGTGATCGTAATGGAGGAACAGGGGCGACTCCTGATCGACCACGCGGATGTCCAGGATCGGCTCGGCGTCCTCCGCCATGTGCGGCCAGACCCCGGCGCCTTCCAGCACCCGCTTGGAGCAGAAGGCCAGCGCCGTCGTCCGGCCGTCGAAGTCCTGCTCCATCTGGGTCGGCGGCGTGTCGCGGTCCAGGCAGATCACGGGAACGCCGGCGCTCGCCAGCGCCGCCGCCAGGGTGAGGCCGGCCAACCCGCCGCCCACGATAACCACATCGGTCGTCATCTCGAGCGAGTCGGTGGTTGCTTCGGCCGCAACGGGCCGCACGGTGTCTGATGTCGTCATGATTAGCAAAATCGGCCGCCGGCCCCCGGATGTCCAGCGTGTCTTTAGGACGCATCGGGAAGTGAAGTTCCAACGGATGTGATTAAATAAAATGCATATAATGTCTATAAATTAGGCGACTTAGCCGAAAGGGCTATGCATCGCGAAGCGGCCATGCGACGTTTCCGGTGAATCGACGCCCCGGCACGCTTCTTGAAGACCGGGTCGTCCCAGTATGGTCG
>NZ_JCACHA010000878.1:0-7970 GCF_059503625.1 Skermanella sp. | reverse complement strand
TCCTTCCTCCAATCGGCCCCGCCTGCCTCTGCCGAGGGCATCGAGAAGTACCTGTCCTCCGGCCTGATCCGCGGCATCGGCCCCATCTACGCCCGCAAGCTGATCGCCGCCTTCGGCGATGCCGTGTTCGAGGTCATCAAGGCGGAACCCGAGCGGCTGCGGACGCTGCCCGGCATCGGACCGCAGCGGGCCCGCCGGATCATCGAGGGCTGGGCCGAGCAGCGTGCCGTCCGCGAGATCATGATCTTCCTGCACGGCCATCAGATCAGCACGTCCCGCAGTGTCCGGATCTACCGGCTCTACGGCAGCGATGCCATCCGCCTGATCAGCGAGAACCCGTACCGGCTTGCTCGCGACGTGCGCGGTATCGGCTTCGCCTCCGCCGACCGGATCGCCGCCGCCTTCGGCATTGCCCGGGAGTCGCTGCTGCGCATCCGGGCCGGCCTGTCGCATGTCCTGGCCGAAGCAATGGATGAGGGGCATTGCGGTCTGCCGCGCGATGAGCTGATTGACGCTGCGGCAAAGGTGCTGGAGGTGGAAGCCGGGTTGGTCGAGCACGCCATCGCCGAAGAGGTGGCGGAGGGCACGCTGGTCGAGGATGCCATCGACGGCCGGGCGGCGGTGTTTCTGGGCTGGCTGTTCCACTCCGAGCGCAACATTGCCGAGCGGCTGGGCGCCCTCAGCAAGGGTCCGCCGCCCTGGTCGGGGATCGATGCCGACCGGGCCATCCCCTGGGTCGAAGGGCAGGCCGGGATCTCGCTGGCGCCGAGCCAATCGGCAGCGCTGCGCCGGGCGCTGCGTGCCAAGGTGCTGGTCATCACCGGCGGTCCCGGCGTCGGCAAGACGACGCTGGTCAGCAGCATCATCAAGATACTCGCGGCCAAGGGTGTCCGCATCCTGCTGGCGGCGCCCACCGGCCGGGCGGCCAAACGAATGAACGAGGCAACCGGGCTGGAAGCCAGGACCCTGCACCGGCTGCTCGAGGTCGCCTCCAGCACGGGCGGCTTCAAGCGCTCGGAAGAGAACCCGCTGGAGGGCGACCTGCTGGTGGTGGACGAAACGTCGATGGTCGACGTCTCACTGATGTACGCGCTGCTCAAGGCCGTTCCGCCCGGCATGGCGCTGCTGCTGGTCGGCGACGTCGACCAGCTGCCCAGCGTCGGTCCGGGACGGGTGCTGGGCGACATCATCGACAGCGGCATCGTGCCGGTGGTGCGGCTGACCGAGGTGTTCCGGCAGGCGGTCAGCAGCCGGATCATCACCAACGCCCACCGCATCAACACCGGCAGGCTGCCGCTGCTGCCGGGCCGGGGAGAAACCAGCGACTTCCACTGGGTCGACGCCGGCACGCCCGAGCGGGTGGTGGACATGCTCGTCCATCTGGTCGCGCGCCACCTGCCGCGCAGCCAGGGGATCGACCCGATCCGCGACATCCAGGTGCTGTGTCCGATGAATGTTGGGTCGGTGGGCGCGCGCTCCCTGAACATCGAGCTGCAGAAGGCGATCAACCCGCCGGGTGCTGTTCGGGTAGAGCGGTTCGGCTTTGCCTTCGGCGCCGGGGACAAGGTGATGCAGATCGTCAACGACTACGACAAGGAGGTCTACAACGGCGACATCGGTCGGGTCGTCTCCGTTGATCCGGACAAGGCAGAGCTGGTGATCCGGTTCGATGAGCGCGAAATCTCTTACCGCTTCGACGAACTGGACCAGGTGGTGCTGGCTTACGCCACGACGATCCACAAGAGCCAGGGCTCGGAGTACCCGGTCGTGGTGATCCCGCTGACGCTGCAGCACCTGGTCATGCTGCACCGGAACCTGCTCTACACCGGCGTCACCCGGGGCAAGCGCCTGGTCATCCTGGTCGGCGAGAAGAAAGCCTGTGCGGTGGCGGTCTACGGCACCATGACCAAGCCGCGCTACACCAAGCTGCACGAGTGGGGAGAGGTTTATGCCAAGCCGGTTTGAGCGGAAGCCTCGCCGACGCAGCCGATGTGACGACTTGGGAGCCCGGCAGCATCGGGAGCCCTGCTGTGACATAGCTTCGGACCGGAGCGGATGATTGTGCCCGTCCGAGGAGGAGTGCATTTGTTGTCGGGAAACCTGCCATGAAGATCAAAGCGTTTGATGCCGTCGTGCTCAGGAAATTGCAGCCGGAGATCGAGGCGGCGCTCGCCGCTCTTGGCCGCAGGCATGGTATTACGATTCGTTTCGGTACTGCCCGCTTCAGGGAGAGCACGGCCGAGCTCAAGTTCGAGCTGGCGGTGATCGACGGCGATGGCAAATCAGCTCGCCGCGAAGCCGAGGAGTTCACGAAGTACCACGCGATGTATGGTCTGGAAGCCGGCGATCTCGGCCAGGTCGTCATCCTCGACCGCGAAGAGCATCGCCTGGTCGGGTTGGCGCCCAACCGGCCCAAGTATCCGATCGTCATGGAACGCCTGCGTGATGGCAAGGTGGTGCTTTGTACCGAGGACGTGATCGAGAAGATCACGGCTCTGCGTTTGCTGAAACCGTCATGATCGATGCTGGGCGGGCGGCCGCTGACAGAGTGCCGGATTTGCCAATACCCAAAGCTCGACCATCGCCGACTGACAAGATTCGGATGAGGGATATCTGCTGGATGGAAACGAGGTGAGTTCCGGAAGAGGTTTCTGGCCACTTCGAGCCCGGCCTGACTGGACCGAGCTCTCCCTGCGCGGCGTCGCCTGGGTCACCCCGACCGCTGCCCGGCGTCAGGATCGAGGCTGCTGTCCCTCCGGCGGCAAGGAGCGCCCGCGCGATGGTCCCCATCGAAATGGCCGTCCGATGCTGCCTCATTCGGCCGCGACCAGCCCCTGATCCCGCAAATCGCTCCGTGGCTCTTTCCTCACCTGCATGATATGCCTCCGGCTTCAGCTATGCAGCTTCTATGACCAGACGCAGATGACGAGGATGTTCAGTGAGACCGTCCAACCAGAATCGATCAGGATCCCAAAACAGGTTTCCTGCTGGCCATAAGCCATCGCAACATGGCGGTGCCGGTCGTGTCGATAGTGGGCGCAGCAGGGGCGGCAGCGAGGGCGCCATGGCGAAGCACACCCGCTACCTGGAACTTGCTCAGCAGGCCAGAATGGCCGGCGACGAGGTAGCGATGCAGCACAACCTCCAGCATGCCGAACACTGGTACCGCACGGCTATGGCCGACCGACAGACCGGGAATGATCCGACGTCGGCATTCGAAGGGGAGGTGCTCGCCGATTGAGGCGATACGGTTGTGGTTCTGGCATACGCTGTCTGCCCCGGCTCAATCGCGCGGAACCCGGCCGGACGCTTCAGGTCCATCCCGGACCATACGGCCATCGTGACAGGACGCCGGACAGGCCAGACGAACCGGATGAGTGTGGATTGGCATCCGGGTGGCATACCAGATCATTCCTGATCAGCATTGCTGCGGGCAAATCGGTTCCCTAGTACAGGCCGCCGGAAGAGCCTGACCCACTGATCGTCATTGGGCTCAACGGTTCCGCACCCCACCAATCGCGCTTAGGGTTACGGACTTCCTGCGGGCTGAACTAATCCGCTCCCACCTCCGGTCCGGCACATCTTCTATTCCGGACGGAATGGACTGTGGAGTGTAGCGTCGGTGCAACCACACCGCCGAAATCGGCCGGCGATGCGGATTGTCCGGCGTGTTTGCCTTGTCACCCGGTCGAACCAGTGGCAATCGGAGAGACGCTGCCGATCGAGGCAGCCTGTGTGAGGGAGGTTGAGGATGAACCAGACGGAACTGATTGCCGCTGTTGCGGAGCGCGCCGGGTTGACCAAGGCCGATGCCGGCAAGGCGGTCGAAGCGCTGGTCGGCACGATCACCGACACGCTCAAGCAAGGCGACGAGATCCGCATTTCAGGCTTCGGCACTTTCGGGGTCTCCGAGCGCGGTGAGCGACAGGGCCGCAATCCCCAGACCGGAGCGCCGATCACGATCGCGGCGTCGAAGGCCGCTAAGTTTACCGCCGGCAAAGGCGTCAAGGGCGCGCTCAACGGCGGCTGAACCCGAAGTATGGGCGCCTTCGGTCCGGTCGGCGATCCGAGTGCGCGACGTTGATCCCTTCGGACGGCGCTGATGGCGACAGTTGCCCGCAGCCAGATCCCGACCCGGTGTCGGTTGAACGGCACCGGTGCGTCGTGTCAGGAGGAGTAGGGGACGAAACCTTGATGGATCGGGATCAGGCCCGCACCGACTATCGCCGGATCCTGGCGGGCGTTGTGCGTCATCATCAGGCGCTGGATCGCCACGTCGCCGGGGCTGCAATGGCGCGTGTCGCCAAGCGGCTCGGTCTGAGGCTCAGGGGCGGGTTCATCGATGCCGGCGACGACGAGATGGCTCTGGTCGCCGATCTGGCGATCTACGGCCGCGTCGGCGGATCGACCCGGGCGATCGACCGCTACGCCCGAGCGGTTTCGGGATCCCTCGACGCTTTCGACCTGGAACTGGTCGAGGCTCTGAGCCGGAACTGGTTCTCGATCGTCCGGTTCACCTCGCGTCATCCGATGGCCGGTTGGTACGTCGACGACCTCCTGCTCGAGCGGACCGGGCTCTGGCTGATGAACGAGGCGCTGGAGCAGTCGGCGCGCGAGGGCATGAGCCTGGGCACCCGGCTGTTCGAGGTCGGCGGCTTCGTTCTCTCGACCGGTGCCGCGGCGCCGCTCACGGACGCCTGGATGGACGCTCTGCGCGACGATCTTTGGACGCGGCGCAAACCGGGGGCGCTGACCGATGCCGAAGTTGTTTCTCTGTATCGGCTGACGCTGTCGCTTGGATCGGTGGCACGGCACAGAAATGCCCTTGAGGGCCCAGCCTGAAGTGCCGGTGCCGGACCGGCATCCTGTTCCGGCACCGGCGCCGGTCCACCGATTTACCCGACAGTTGGAGAAAGTTCGATGAACCCCAGCAGCCCCACCGTTTCTTCCGAAAAGATAGTCGCCCTGACCAGCGGGATCACCGCCGCCTACCTGCGCGGTAACGCCCTGCCGGTGGCCGACATTGCCGGCGTGATCGTCATCGTTCACGGCTCCCTCCTCCAGATCGGTCAACCGGCGCCGCCGCAGCCGGAGGAAACCCGAAAGCCGGCGGTACCGATCCGCCGATCGGTCACGGCCGAGTACATCGTCTGCCTGGAGGACGGCAGGAAGCTGAAAATGCTCAAGCGTTACCTGCGCACGACCTACGGCATGACGCCGGACCAGTACCGGGCCAGATGGAACCTGCCGGCTGACTACCCGATGGTGGCACCCGCTTATGCCGGGAGGCGCAGCGACCTTGCCAAGGCAAGCGGCCTGGGCAGGCGCCGCCCCGAGCCCGAACCGGTTTCCGTCCCGAAAAAACGCGGCCGCCCAAAAGCGACGGCCTGATCGTCGGCACCCGGCTCCCCCGCACCGGTGATGACCGGAACGTCGCCGTCGTCAGTGGCGCAGGTCGGTGACCTTGAGGGCTTCCCACATCCAGCTGAAATCATAGGCTGGGTGCCCCTGGGCCTGGCTGCGGCGCGCGGCGCCGTTCTCCAGGTACTTCAGCCACTCCACCACCTTGCGGCGCCCCGCCTTGGACCGGGCCGCCTGCTTCGGGCTCTTGCCGTCCAGCATCGGGATCGGCTGGGACAGGATCTCGCGGTAGTGACGGTCCTCGACCTCGTGCAGCAGCGCCGCCATTTCCTCCGGCGGCAGCGGCGGTTCGGGCGGGGGTTGATCGTCTCCCGCAGCAGCCGCGTGCTCCGCCATCGCCTGCTCGGGCGTCTGCAGCGCGGTCAGCGGCGCCTTCACCAGGGAGCCGAGTATCCCGGCCAGCCAGCTTTTTCCCCGCTCAGCCCGCTCCACCGAGTTCGTCTGCAGCACCACGGCGGTCGGATCCAGCCGGACCGAGCCGAGTACCCGCCCGCCCTGGTCATCGTAGGTCTTGAACATCACCGCACCGGATGAGGCGCCCGGCACAGCGCCGACCGGAGGCGCGTCGGTCAGCCATGTCCAGGCCGGCTGACCGGGCTCGTCCCGGACCAGATCCGGCAGGCCGTCGAGGCGGCTCTCGATCTCGCCGGACCGGGCGGGATCCTGGATCGGAAACCGTGTTTCCGAGAAGATCAGCTTGTCACCGTCGAAATTGACGAGGTTGGGCATCGCCTGACCCAGGACGCTGCGCAGGGAACGGGTCAGCCACGCCTGGGTGAACAGCGGCGCCATCTCGCCGAGAATGGCGTCCGCCACCGGATACTGATCGATGTCGCCGATCGGGACGCCCTGCTGCCTGGCCTGCCGCTTGACGCTGCGGGCGAAGCTTTTCCGGGCCTGGGTGAACTCGTCGACCAGGGCGCTGCTGTCCTCGAACGTCAGCGGCACGACGCCGCCGGCCATATGGATCTCATTGCCGACCGGCAGCATTCGGGCGGCGATGCGGTCCCACTGGGCGAGGCCCTGGGAGGCCAGCTTGTCCCTGACCTGGATCGGATCGCCGCCGCGGATCAGATCGCGGGCCATAAAGTGGCGGCCCGGCGTGGTGCCGACGACCTCGTAGAGGTTCATGACCGAGCGGCGCAGGGCTTCCAGGTAGTGCCTGACCGGCGCCGGCTCCTTCCAGCCGCGGCGCTTGAGGTAGTCGTCGATGACATTCCCGTCGTCGGGCTCGAAGTCGCAGGTCGCGAAGTCCTCGAAGGCGCAGCCGATCAGCTGGGTATAACCGCCCGCTCCGAGCAGATCCGGCAGCTCATCCGGCTCGAGGTCGAACTGCTCGAAAACCGGCTCGAAGTGGTCGGCGATGATGGCGTCGAGACGCTCGCGCCATTCCTCCCGCTGCGCCCACTTCATGATGGCGGCGATCGCCTTGTCGTGAGCGGAAACCCGCATGTCTCGCCCTCCCAATCAGTCATGGCGTGAAACAGTAGCGGGTCAGAAACCGCCCGGCAAAGGCGTTGAAAGGATCAGAGGGGGCAGGGTGTTCGAGGGATGACGAGCCGGGTGACCTTCGCCCTGACGGTATCCTGTCAGCCCAGGAGACGAGGGCAGCCGCTCTCATATCCAGCTGACCCGGATACCGTTGATCCGCTGGAGCCGGCGGTGTGATCACCTGGAAACCAGCGCATCTTGCGGTTCCGGCACGATCAGGATGAGGCAGCTCCCGGCTCTTCTGTTCCGTCAGCGGTTGGGAAGGGTTTGTCGCCGCGGGCGATCCGGTCGAGCAGGCGGCGGACGCCGCGGGTCCGCTCGTCGGCGGCGGCAATCAGCCGGTCGAGCGCGTCGAAGTCGAAGCTCACCGCCGTGAGGCGCGCCGGTTCAGCCGACTCCGCGTCCGGCGGTGCCTCAGCCACCCCGGCATCGTCCATCAGTTCGGCGAAGGGGGCGGTCAGGACGCGCTTCGGCCGCCCGCGCGGCCCTCCCCTGGCCCGGCGCTGGACGGCTGTCGTCTCGGCCCGGATCGGCAGCAGGCGCTTGAGGCCGTAGAGCCGCCGGGCGCCCCGCCCGGTTCGGCCGGTGACCTCGGCGGCGACCTCAAGCTGGACCAGGGCTTCCAGCATCCGCGACGCACCCTCGACCGAGCAGCCCAGCGCCTCGGCCAGAGCGGAGATCGACAGCAGAGGCGAGGCGGCCAGCAGATCGACCGCCGCCGGCAGCCGGCTGTTGGACCGGGCGCCGGCGCGGTGGTCGACCCGAAGCCGGGCCTGGCGCCACTCCTGCTCCATCGTCAGCAGCAGGTCGCGGCCCTCCCCAGCCTCGCGCCCGACCGTCTCAAGAAAACGCACCGTGAAGCCGTCGGGATCGTCCGGCCCGGCCCGCAGGGCATCGCCGCCGGTGACGGCGGCCAGCGTGTGGATCGTGATCCCGCGGTCGCGCAGGTAGAGCGGCACGGCGGCGCGGATGGCGGGCCGGCTGCCCTGTCCCGCCAGCCAGGCGAGCATGCCCTGGGCGGTGGCGACCAAGGCCGGCTGGCCGCCCCCGCAGTTCCG
>NZ_JCACHA010000877.1:0-7970 GCF_059503625.1 Skermanella sp. | reverse complement strand
GGAAATAGGCCGCAAGAAGCAGCGGGTAGAGGGGGAAATCCGATAGTTTCCTGGTCACTTCAGCTCTCCCCGGCTCCGGACGCAGTTCCGGAAGCCGTCAGCTCCGGTCATACCAGAACAGCCGGCGGCCGCTGTCGGCGATGGCCTCCGCCCGCACGACACGCGCCCGGTTTTCCAGCGCCGCCGTGAAGGCTTCCACGCTATAGCCGTCGAAGATGTCTTCCCGCAGCGCCAGCATGCGCTGGACGGTCGGATCGTCCTTGGGGACGAACTCGATCACGCCGCGCGGAGCCAGCCCGGTCAGCCAGCCGATCGTCTGGTCCAGCGGCACGTTGCGCCCGATCACCAGATGATGCTCGAACGCCAGGGCCAGCAATCCGTCGGCGTCGCCGCGCCCCTGGATGCCGCGCCGTTCCGCCTGCTTCCAGCCCTGGTCGGGACTGGGGTTGGCGGCATCCTGGAACAGCGGCAGCAGGTTCAGCTTCTCCGACACCGCACGGTCGAACGCCAGTTCCAGCGCCTTCTGATCGAAGTCGAAGCCGACCGCGGCCCCGGCTCCTGCCCCAAGCGCCACGGCCGAGTAGTTGGCGCTGTTGCAGCCCAGGTCCCATAGCAGCTTCGGTTTCACCGCCGCCGCGAACTCCGCGATGAAGCGGCACTTCGCCTCTTCCGCAGCATCCGTATAGGTGTTGTTGCGGGCATAGTCGCCCCAGACCGTCTTGCCGGTGTCGGCCGGCTTCAGCTTCTCGATCCAGCCGCGCAGCTGGGTCAGGATGCCGAGCAGCGACGACTTCGTCAGGCCCTTCTTCCGGATAGCACCCGCATCGGCCGTCCCCTTGTCGTTGGCCGATGCCTCCAGCCGGGCCTGAAGCACGACATAGGTCATCACCTGCCAGGACAACTTCTTGTGGAACGGCAGCAGCCGGTTCAGTTCCGAGGTCGGGATGCCTTCAAGGCTGCCGCGATACCATTGGTTATGCGGCACGCCCAGCACGGCCCGCAGCAGCAGCGGATTGAGGAACTGTTCGCAGAACTGCCGCAGCCCCGCCCAGTACTCGCCCTCGCGGTAGCGCCGCAGCGACAGCAGGTCGATCAGGACGGGACGCGGTCCGATGAACTGGACGTTGTAGGCGCTGGCATCGCTCATCATGACGCCGTCGGCCAGCAGATCGATCTGGAGATCCAGGTGGAACAGCGCCGCCGCCTTCAAGGCCGGGAACGGCCATTCATACGGATAGGAGACGAACGGGATGCGCGGATGCTCGACCACGATCGGCGCTCCCCGCGCCTGCTCGCCCAGCAATGCCGGATCGACTTCATCCGACGCCACCAGCCGGCCACCGTCGACCAGCCGCCGGAGCACGCCGCTGTCTCGGATAAAAGTGTAGTCGGCCAGAGCGCGGGCTGTGATCGTGCGGAAGATCCGGCCATCGTTCTCGAAAACCTGGCCGGAAGGGTCCCGGAACGAACCGGGTTCGACAGCGGTCATGCGTCAGCGGGCCTTGTCGGTGGGGGAGTCTACGCCGTCGCGCTGCGTCACCGATGCCGGCGTCCGTCCGCCGCCGAACCGGCTTTTCAGTTTGCTCCAGTAAAGACGGATCGCAAACATTCCACCCGCAATGCCGCCGATCAGGCCTTGCAGAAGCATGCTGCCGGTACCGGGATCAAGATAAGCGTAAGCATTCTGGGTGGAAAACAGCAACAATGCCGGGACCGCCAGCAAAGCCATGTATATGCGGTTCATGCCGATCGCCCTCCAGCGAAAATTTTATCTTATTTGAAGACATCGATAGTCTTCGCATGAATTCAGCACGGTCGAAGGAGGGCGATTGGAACACGGTGAGCGGGGCTCAACAACCCACCCATCGTACATAAAAACGACACATCAGTGTAATAAACAGAAGGACAGGACCGGTCGAAAAAGCCGGTCCCGGGCAAGCCCCTTCGGGTTTGCCTTATCCCAGAGACCGCCGATCCGAAGACCGGGCGCAGGTCCGAAGACTCAGCGCTGGCTGACCTGTGCGATCTGGCTTTCCCTGGTCAGGCCTTCCGGGTCCATCGCCACCGCGACGTAGAACGGCTCCCGCATCAGCGCGCAGTAATTGGCGTTGCCCATCCGCAGCATCCGCATCGATTCACCGTTGGAAATGCGGGTATGCATCTGGTCGAATTCCGCCATGCTGCCCATCCGGTCGGCCAGTTCCCGCTGGGAATTTCGCAGGATTTCCGCATTGCGGACGGTAAAGCTGGCATAGCGGGCGAAGGCCTGGGGATCGCCCCACGCCGGACCGCAGGCCAGCCCGGCCAGCATGGTCCTGGTCTGAAGCGATACCACCTTGTCCGCCGGGGTCTCGCCCAGCATCAGCGGCGTCTTGGCGGTTTCCAGTACAGGGTCCGATGTCTCGGCACATCCGGCCAGCAGCGCCGAGCAAAGCAGGATGCCGCATAGCGATACGGAACTTTTGAACGAGGTTTTCATGGACGCCCACCAGCAGATCTGACACTGCCGGCAGCCTAACATTATTTGGTTGGCGGAATCGATACCCGAGTACTTTTCAGCTCCCATGATTACTCCCGCAGAGTCACCCCATTAACGATATCGGCATTGACACCGATATTACCGTGGAAGGATGCCGGTCCTTTGCCCGTGCCGATCCGGCCGTCTCGCGCGTTATCAGGAAAAGTCCAAACCGGAGAACCCCCGCTCATGCTGTTCAGACCGCAAGACTTGGCCGACGATGCCGTGATCTGTATTCCGCAGCCCAGCCATTCCTGGCTGTCCGGCCAATTGGTTCGCGCCTGGGGCAACGACGGTTTCGCGCGTCCCAGCCCCTACGAGGAAGTCTGCCTGGGCGCCGCGCTCCACGACATAGGCTGGCTGGAATGGGAGGCCGAACCGACGCTCAACCCCGAGACCGGCCTGCCGCACAATTTCCTGGATATGAAGCCGTCGACCCATACCCGGCTATGGACCAAAGGCGTGCGCCAGGCACTGGCTTTCGGCCGCTATCCGGCACTGCTCGTTTCGCTGCATGCGAAGACCATCTACACCACGTTCTTCGATTTCAACAAGGCGGCGCCGGACGACGCCCGGCTGATCCGCTCCTTCCTGGAGACGCAGGAAGACTTCCAGCGGGCGACCGTCCAGGCCCTGGCCGCCGACCCCCGGATGGCTCCCGATGTCACGCCGGATGCCATCGAGCGGAACCGGCGCCTCGTCGCCGCGACCGACCGCATGTCGCTGGAGATCTGCTGGGGCATCACCGGCGAAGTCCGAATTCCCGGCGTTCCGACGGCGGCCGGAAACGTCACCGAACTTCGTATCCGGTCACCTCATGGCGACCCGGCCGACCTGACGCTCTCCCCCTGGCCCTTCGCCGCCGACCGTGTCGAGGTGTTCTGCGAGGGCCGCCGGCTGGAAGGCCGATTTACCGGCGAAGCAGCGCTCCGCGATGCGCTGCACAAGGCGGAACGGGTCGAGATCCGCGCCGTATTCAATCCCGCATAACAACATTCATATGACCATTTACATACAAGCAAAATCTGCAACCGGGGAAAATCGGATGTACTATAAATTTTAGCAAAACACGCTTGCCGGACATCAGGAACGTTGCATCAGGGACGTTGCAGTTCGATGAGGGACGCAAGCACAAATAGATGCACTCTGGGGGCGAGTAATGGATACCGAAATAGTCGGCTCTCTTGCACTTGGGCAGGACGTTCCGGATCATGCTTTGCTCCAGGCGATGCCGATAGCGGTATACACGACCGACGAAGCCGGCCGGATCAACTTCTATAACGAGGCGGCGGCCCAGCTATGGGGACATCGGCCCAAACTGGGCGAGGACCGCTGGTGCGGCTCCTGGCGGCTTTACTGGCCCGACGGCACGCCGCTTCCGCATGACCAATGTCCCATGGCCGTGGCGTTGAGGGAGAACCGCCCGATCCGGAATGCCGAAGCCGTGGCGGAGCGGCCGGACGGAACCCGGATCCCCTTCGTGCCCTATCCGACTCCCTTGCGCGATGCCGAGGGCCGGCTGACCGGAGCCATCAACATGCTGGTGGACATCACGGAGCGGAAGCGGTCCGAGTTGGCCCTGCGCAGGCAGGAGCATGAACTTCACGAAGTTCAGCGGATCGCCCGCATGGGCCATTGGCGGCTGGATATCGGGTCCGGTGGTCTGGAATGGTCGGCCGGCATCCATCGTCTCATGAAGACCTCGGGGACTGGACATGTCCCGCATCTCGAGGGTTTCATCGGGCGCGTTCATCCCGACGACCGGCGGCCGCTGCTACGCGCCTTCGCCGCCTGCCTGAGATCCGGCAGGACGAGCCAGTGGGAGTTCCGTGTCCGCAACGACGACGGCCGCGAATGGGTGGCCTGGATCGAGGGCTGCTGCGAAAGCGATGACTCCGGCAAGGTGAGCGCCCTGTACGGCATCTGCCAGGACGTGACGGAACAGCGCCGGATGCAGGCGACGCTTCGCGAAGCCTGCGATGCGGCACAGGCGGCGGACAGGGCGAAATCGACCTTCCTCGCCTGCATGAGCCACGAATTGCGGACGCCGCTCAACGCGATCATCGGCTTCAGCGACCTGCTGCAATCAGAAATGTTCGGTCCGCTCGGCAGCGACCAGTACCTGGAATATGCCGCCGACATCAGCCGCAGCGGCCACCATCTGCTCGAACTGGTCAACGGCGTGCTGGACATGGCGCAGATCGAGGCCGGCAAGATCTCCCTCCAGGAAGAAGCCATCGACTTGGCCGCCCTGATCCGGGAGGCCGCGAGCCTGGCGAGCGGACCGGCAGCGCATGCAAACCACAGGATCGAGATCCGGCTTCAGGAACCTGCCCCGCTGCTGGTCGCCGACCGGCGGCGCATGCGGCAGGTGCTGATCAACCTGATCGGCAATGCCGTCAAGTTCACGCCCCACGGCGGCAGCATCGCGATCGCCGTCGGCGAGGAGGCTGAGGGCCGGCTGCCGATTACGATAACGGATACCGGCATCGGCATAGCACCGGACAAGATCTGCGGCCTGTGCCAGCCGTTCAGCCAGGTCGAAGCCGTGGCCACCCGCCGCTACGACGGCAGCGGCATGGGGCTGTTCATCACCAAGGCCCTGGTCGAACGCCATGGCGGCGACCTCTCGATCGTAAGCAGGCCGCGCGAGGGAACGGCCGTCACGATAAGCCTTCCGTCGCAACGCTTCGTCCCGATGTTCTTCGAGACGGCTTTTCCGGTCCGGGCCTGATCTCCGCACGCGCTTCGGCATCCCTGTTTCGGATCGGCCGATACAGTTCCCGCTTACCTCCAAATTGCAGCTTCCAAACCGCCATCATAAAGGCGCAGATTAAATTAAATCTGTGATAAATTTCAGTGATGGAGAAAATCCATGGGTAAGTTCATTGCTGCGCTGCTGTGGTTGGGCGCCCCGCTGGCACTGGAGTATGCCGGCATACTGCCGGCCTGGGGCGCCATCGCCTGGCTCCTGTCGCCGTTCCTGGCGTTGGCCGTTCTCGGGCTCGGCGCCGGAGCGGTCGCATCGGTGATGGACGCCTGTACCGGTGACCGCGCGGTCCGCAGCCAGGGCGCCGGCTACGCCAAGGCTTCGCGGACTGCCGTGATGCCGCCTTCGGCCTGGACAATCCATCACCCCGGTTCGCCCTGATCCCGGCGCCGCACGCTGCCGGCATAACCGGAACTTGCGCGGTCTGCCGACAAATCCAATTGCACATTGAACCAAAGCCCGAACCTAATCTCCCTCGATGCGGCGCATCATCACGATGATGGCCGGATGAGGCCGGACATGTTACGAGAGCGGTCGACCATCATGGACAGGTCGCACCGTTCCGGGCATGAAGTCCGGCTGAATTGCTCATCCGCGGCCTGCCGGTCGGCCGCGCCCCGAGGGAGAATGCATGACCCACGAGCAGTTCCTGTCAATGGCCGTCCTGGCGGTGACCCTGGGCCTCTTCATCTGGGACCGCCTGCGCTACGACGTCGTTGCGCTGATCTCGCTGCTCGCGGCCATCGCGACGGGTGTCGTACCGATGGCCAAGGCCTTCACGGGTTTCAGCGACCAGATCGTCGTCGTGGTCGCCAGCGCCCTGGTCATCAGCAAGGCGCTCAGCCTGTCAGGAACCGTGGAACGGCTGCTCGAACCGCTGGCGCACCGGCTGACGACGACCAACCGCCAGGCCGCCGTGCTGGTCGGGGCCGTGACCGCGCTGTCGGCCTTCATGAAGAACATCGGCGCGCTGGCGATCTTCATGCCGGTGGCGCTCCAGTTTTCCCGCCGGATCAAGGCGTCGCCCTCGCGGCTGATGATGCCGCTGGCGTTCGGATCGCTGCTGGGCGGCGTCATGACGCTGATCGGCACGTCGCCGAACATCATCGTGTCCCGTGTGCGCGAGGACCTGACCGGCCACCCCTTCTCGATGTTCGACTTCTTCCCGGTCGGCGCCGGCATCGCGGTCACCGGCCTGATCTTCCTGATCTTCGGCTGGCGCCTGCTGCCGGAACGCCGGTCGCCGACGTCGTCGGCGGAGGGTGAGCTGCATATCCGCGACTACCTGACGGAAGTCCGGCTGCTGCCCAATTCCCCGCTGGTGGACGGCACCGTCGGCGATCTGGAAGCCCTGTCGGGCGGCGCCGTCACGGTCGCGGCGTTGATCCGCGACAAGGGCCAGCGCTACATTCCGGGAGAGCACTGGCGGCTTCTCCAGGACGACATCATCATCGTCGAGACCGATCCCGAGAACCTGAAGAAGCTGCTGACGGCCGGAAAGCTGGAGATCGCGACCGGAGGGGGGGCGGCCAAGGGCGCCGGCATGGAGCCGTGGGAGGAGCTTGTCCTGATGGAGACGGTCGTGGCGCCCTCGTCGCCGCTGATCGGCTGCACGATCAAGGACTTCCGCCTGCGCTCCCGCTTCGGGGTCAACGTCCTGGCGCTCGGCCGGGGCGGACGGCAATTCGTGACCCAGCTTCGCCAGATCCCCATCCAGGTCGGCGACGTCATGGTGGTGCAGGGGCCGGGCAACGCGATGGCGACTGTGCTGGCCGACCTGGCCTGCCTGCCGCTGGCCTATCGCAACCTTGCCTTCGACAAGCCGCGCCGGTTCAATCTGGCGGTGCCGATCCTGATGATCGCGATCCTGCTGATCTCGCTGGAGGTCGTCACCGTCGCCGTCGGCTTCTTCGCGGCGGCCGTGATCATGGTCGTGACCCGCCACCTCTCGCTGCGCGAAGCCTACGAGGCGATCGACTGGCCGATCCTGGTCATGCTGGGGGCGCTGATCCCCGTCAGCGACGGCATCCAGAGCACGGGCGCTTCCGACCTGATCGCCGGCGGTCTGGCCAGTCTGGCGGTGACGCTGCCGGCGGAGGGAACGGTGGTCATGATGCTGGTGGCCGCCATGCTGCTGACGCCCTTCCTGAACAACGCCGCGACGGTGCTGGTCATGGCCCCGATCGCCGCCAGTCTGGCCCAAAAGCTCGGCCTGAACGCCGACCCCCTGCTGATGGCCGTCGCCATCGGCGCCGCCTGCGACTTCCTGACCCCGATCGGCCACCAGTGCAATACGCTGGTGATGGGACCGGGAGGCTACAAGTTCGGCGACTATTGGCGGCTGGGGCTGCCGCTGAGCATCATGGTGGTCGTGATGGGAAGCTCACTGCTGCTGCTGTTCTGGCCGCTGAAGTAGGATAGCCAAGCGGGAAAGTCCGCGCGGTCACCCCATCCCTTCCTTCGGGTCTTTCCGTGACGCGAGCAGCGCCGCGATGGCCTCCACCAGATCGGCGGGGTGGACGGGCTTCTTCAACACGGGTGCTTCGAGCAGCGACGCTTCGGCATCGTTCAGCACGTTGTATCCGGTACAGAAGAGGAAAGGCACACCCATGGCGTTCAACGATCTGGCGATGGGATAGGACGGCTGGCCGAGCAGGTTGACGTCCAGCACCGCAACGTCCG
>NZ_JCACHA010000876.1:0-7976 GCF_059503625.1 Skermanella sp. | reverse complement strand
CCTATCGGCATACTCCTCGGATATCCTGCGTGGAGATAGCGAGCTGGGGCTTTTCCGCGCCCGGTCGCCGGACGGAACGCATTCCGTTCTGGTGCTGGCGCCGCTGGTCGAGCAGCCGAACCCGGCGACCACGGCGCGGATCGAGTGCGAATTCGCCCTTGCCGGCGAGATCGAGAGCGACTGGGTTGTCCGGCCGCTCGGACTCGATCGGACCACCTCCGTCCTGCGCCTGATCCTGGAGGATCAGGGTGGCGATCCCGTAGCGACAGGACCGGTGCGACGTTCCGGCCTGGGACGATTTCTGCGTCTTGCCGCCGGGCTTGCAGCCGCGGTCTGCGAGGTCCACCGGCACGGGCTGATCCACAAGGATATCAGACCGGCAAACCTGCTCGCGGATCACGCCGGCCGGGTCCAGCTGACCGGCCTCGGTCTGGCGACCCGGTTGCCGCGCGAACGTCAGGCGCTGGTCCCGCCGGAAACGATTGCCGGCATGCTGGTCTATATGGCGCCGGAGCAGACCGGGCGGATGAACCGTTCGGTCGATGCGCGCAGCGACCTCTACTCGGTTGGCGTGACGCTGTATGAGATGCTACCGGCACCCTCCCGCTCGTGGCCGGCGATCCGCTGGAATTAATCCACTGCCACATTGCACGGCCGCCGACGCCTCCCAGCGAGCGGACGCCCGGCATACCCAGCCAGATCGAAGCCATTATCCTGAAGCTGCTGGGCAAGACCGCTGAGGAGCGATACCAGACCGCCAAGGGTCTGGAAGCGGACTTGCGGCGCTGCCTGGCAGAGTGGGAACGGACGGGGCGGATCAGCCCGTTTCCACTCGGATCGTCCGACGTTCCGGACAGGCTGGCGATCCCGGAAAGGCTTTATGGCGGGACGCGGAAATCGAGGTGCTGGTATCGGAATTCGATCGGGTCGTGAACGATGGCGGCATGGAAGTCGTGCTGATCTTAGGATATTCGGGGATCGGAAAATCATCCGTCGTCGCCGAGCTGCACAAGGTGCTCGTGCCGTCGCGCGGGCTGTTCGCCGCCGGTAAGTTCGACCAGTTCAAGCGCGACATACCCTATGCCACGCTGGCGCAGGCATTCCAGGGACTTATGCTCCAGATCGCCGGGAGGGCCGAGGCGGAGGTCGCACTCTGGCGCGATGCGCTCCGTGAAGCATTGGGCGCCAACGGCCAGCTCATGACCGATCTGATCCCCGAACTGGAACGCATCGTCGGTCCGCAACCGCCTGTTCAGACGCTGCCGCCCCAGGATGCGCAGAACCGCTTCCAGCTCGTATTCCGCCGGCTGCTGGAAGTCTTCGCCCGGCCCGAACACCCGCTGGCCCTGTTTCTTGACGATCTTCAATGGCTCGACCGCGCGACCCTGGACCTGATCCGCCATCTGGTCGCAGGGCAGGAGACGCCGCATCTTCTGCTGGCCGGGGCCTATCGCGGCAACGAAGTCGACGGGACGCACCCTCTGCTCCGGACGATCGAGGACATCCGCGAGAGCGGCACGCAGCTCAGCGAGATCTTGCTGGGTCCTCTTGCCCCCGATGACGTGGAGTGCCTTCTGGCGGATACCTTGCGCGCCGATCCAGACCGGGCGGCGCCGCTGGCACGGCTGATCCATGGCAAGACCGGCGAAAATCCTTTCTTCGCGATCCAGTTCATCTCGACGCTGGCGGATGAGGGGCTGCTGGGCTTCGATCCGAAAGGCCGTGGCTGGAACTGGAGCCTGGACCGGATCCGCGCCAAGAACCTGACCGAAGATATCGTCGATCTGATGATGACCCGGCTGGCTCGCCTGCCCGGGCAACAACTGGATGTCCTGAAGCTGCTGGCCTGTCTTGGCGACGGTGCGACGGCATCGACAATAGCGCAGGTGCGCGGGGCAGGGGCCGGTCCGGCGGACGGGCCTCTATGGGGGCTTGTCGATGCGGGTCTGATCGGGAGGCAGGACAATGCCTATGCATTCGTCCACGACCGTATCCAGGAGGCGGCCTACGCCCTGATCCCGACTGCGGAGCGGCCGGTGCTGCATCTGGGTATCGGCAAGGCGATGTCGGCCGGGTCGGACCCGGCGGAGATCGAGGAGAACGTCTTCGAATGCCGGGACGGTGAGACGGCAAGGTGGTGCCGTAATGTGACATTCGCCCTGCCCTCTTCCTCCGGTGCGTCAACTGACCATTGTCACGTTGCGTCAACTGTGTATGGTGTGACGCGAACACACCGCATGACGGCGATGCAGATATTCGACGTCGAATACCGGGGAGCTTCGATGATCGGCCCAGAACTGAAGACGCTGCGCGAAAGCCGGGGAATGGACCAGCGCGCTTTTGCCGAACACCTCAACGGACAGCTCGGCCGCAGCTATGACAAGGCCCGCATCTCCCGGTGGGAGTCCGGCGCCGAACGTATTCCGGCACAGGTCGCCAAGTTCGTCGCCGCCGAGATGGCGCCCAAAGCCCTTGCACCCAAACGCTGCATCATACTGGCTGTTGCCAATCAGAAGGGCGGAGTGGGCAAGACCACGTCGGCGGTCAACCTGGCCTTTCTGCTTGCCAATGCCGGTTTGAAGGTCCTGCTGATCGACAGTGACCCGCAGGCGAGCGCCACGGCGCATCTTGGCATCGATCAGGCGGAAGCTCATGCTGCGGGAAAAACGCTGTATCCGGTCCTTCGCCAGGAAAAGCCCATCACGGACGTCATCGTCCCGGTATGCGATGGTTTGTTCGATCTGGTACCGTCGACGATAGCTCTGGCCAATGTGGATATCGAACTGGCGTCCGATCCGGTCAATGGCGGTCCGCTTGCGATGCGTGACCGGCTGGAGCCGCTGCGCGGAATCTATAATGTCGTCGTGATCGACTGCGGCCCTACCCTGTCGATGTTGACGGTCAATGCCCTGAATGCTGCCGATCAGCTGCTGGTGCCGGTCCAGACCGAAACCCTGGCAGGCCTTGGCGTCTCGCTGCTGCTGGAAACGGCGAATAAGCTGCGGCGGCGCAGCAATCCTGGTTTGCAGATCCTTGGCCTGCTGCCTACCATGTATACCTCGCGCAATGCCGCTGAGAAACTGACGCTGGACGAGTTGCATGAACTGTTCGGCAAGGTGATCCGTATCTTCGATCCTATCCCGCGGACGACGAAGTTCACCCAGTCGGCGCGGGCGCAGCTGCCCTTGCTCAAGGCCGCTCCCAATGCTCCCGGAGCCGAGGTCTATCATGAGATTACCCGTACCCTCATCACCCATATGATTGCGGAGGATGGTCGTGTCGCTTCTTAAGAAAGCTCAAAAAGGACCGTCCATGATGAGCAAGGCAGCCGCCCAGGTACGGAGCGATGTCCTGTTCGGCACCAGTTCCAACTTTCCGAGAATGGTCGAGATCGACCTGACGGCCATCGACCGCAACCCGAATCAGCCGCGCCAGCACTTCGACGAGGACGAACTGCGCGGTCTTGCGGAGTCGATCGGCAGGATGGGCCTCAAGCAGCCGATCCTGGTGCAGCAGACCGACGGCGGACGCTATGTCATAGCCGCCGGCGAGCGGCGGTTTCGGGCTCATCAGCTGCTCGGGCGGGAAACCATCTTTGCCATCATCACCGATGGCGATCTGGACGAGATCGCCCTGATCGAGAACCTTCAGCGCTCGGAACTGGATGCGCTGGAGGAAGCGAGGGCCTTTGCCCGGCTGATCGAGCGCCATAGCTACACCCATGAGGAACTTGGGCGGATCGTTTCTCGGAGCCAGGGTGAAATCGCGAGGACGCTGGCTACCCTGAAGCTGCCGGAAGACATGTTGCTGGAGTACCCGGCTTTCCGTAAGTCGATCTCCAAGTCGCTCCTTCAGGAACTTGCCTTTATCGACGATAGCGCCCTGCGCCAGAACCTGTGGGAAGAAGCCAAGGCTGGCAAGCTGACCATCCGGGGCCTTCGAGAGTCGAAGAAGAGTATGGTTGCGGCGGACGGGCAGGGGCGAGAGCCCGTGCCGACCGCAACGCCCGCTGCGGATGTCGCCAAGTTGCTGGCGAGCGTTCAGAAAAACATCAAGCGTACCAGCATCGATATCGTGGCGCTTCGGCAGCGGAAGGCGACGCTCGATGACAAGCAGCGCGAAGCGATCCGCGCTCTGCGTAACCAGCTGAACGATTTGCTTGGCGATTGAAAGCCGTTGCAAACCAAAGCCGGATTTAGGGTGTCTTGGAAGACGCCCTCCCGGATCTTCGTCCGCTCTCCTGGCAATTTTCCAGAAACCGGAAATTCGCGGCGATGGCAGGCACATCGGTGCGGCTGAGACCGATATCCCTCAATGCATGGTCGCTCATGATTTCCAGTGTCGATGCTCGGGCTTGAAGGACCGAACGATCCTGATTGTGTCTCAGAGTCTGTTCGTAGACGGGGTGTGCTGGCCTGTGCTGATCGGGATGCTACTTTGAGCAGAATGAGGGCTGACGCGTGGGAGGGCGGCAGGGTATGTCTGCGGCCATCGCCAACAGCCACTGGATCAACCGCATATGGGCACCGCTTTCAACTCTGCCAGGACTTCTGCTGCCTCGTGGGATGCTTTTGCCGATGTCGACGCCTTCGTCGACGCAGTGCTGGCGGAACTCGCGGCCAGGGCGGCGGATGGCACCCGGTCGACCCGTTCCGGGCCGAAGCCGCCGCTGATTGGAGCGGCACTGCGCAAGGCGATGATGGCCATCTGGTGCGTGTGCTTCTGCGGCATGCAGTGGCGGGCGATCGGCCTCCTGTGCGACATCCCGTTCGGCACGCTGTACTCACTGTTCGCCCGCTGGACCCGGCTTGGTCTGTGGCGCCGGCTGCTCAACCGCCTGATCCTGGCTTGGCGGCAGGCTTGTGGTGACAAACCCATACCTAGTGCCGTCATCATCGACAGCCGCTCCAGTCAATCGCGCTGACCTGCTTCACGCGCAGCTTCGATGGCAGCAAAAAGATCAAGGGCATCAAGATCCATCTTGCGGTCGACAAGTACGGCTTTCCGTTGGCGATCAACGTCTCGGCAGCCAACAGGCATGACAGCAAAGGCATTGTCCCGGTGCTGCATCAGCTTGCCGGCCGCGGTTTCAAGGGAACTGCCTTGGGTGATCTCAGCTACCGGGGCGAGCGGCTGTCCAAGGCCGGCGAAGCCATCGGAATCACCAGCCAACCCAGCGCCGGCGGTCACGACGGATCCTTCATTCCGGAGGGGATTCGATGGGTTGTCGAGCGCTCGCTGGGCTGGACTACCCGCTATCGCCGGTTGAACACCATCTTTGAGCGGACGAAGGCTCACCTCATCGCATCCATCGAGACCGCCTTCATCTCGATCCTGTCCCGCCGCTTGGTGCGCCTTGTAACCCAGGAAATCAATGCCTGATGTCTACGAACAGCTTCTGAATCTTGAGTTCGTCAACAAGCTGAAGAGCGATCACGAGGGTTTCGTGAAGTCTCGCGCCAAATCCTAATCGGCGGCACACGTCATCCCTGTTGCGGTGCACCTTGGTCAGGCGACAGTGAGCAGCCCGCAGCCGCCAGCGCACTGTCGCAAGTAATACTTTGACGAGATGGATCTTCCCGTTTCCGGCATAGCAGTGTTATATGCCCCTGAGGGTGGCAGTGGGCAGCTGGGATCATTGGAATGCATCGAACCAGGTTCCCTGATCCGCCCTTGGAACCCGGCGGTGACTACTTTACTTGGGTGAAGCGATGTCTGGCGAGAACGGCCTGAACAAGCTGATCGCGCCTATGCGTCCCGAGCTTCGCAGCGGATCCTACGTGTTCGTCACAGTGTCGCCGGGCGGCGCCACCCCTTTGGGCTCGGTGCCGTGATATTGTTCATCAAGGACGAGGGATGACGATGATCGTTCCCGACCATGCCGCGTCAGCAGCCGGACGCATCGGCGCCTTCCCGTGCCGCATGGTCACGCTGCCGCTCCATTCCGCCCTAAGGTCCGTTGGTTTCCTGGCGGAGGTCACGACGCGGTTGGCCACGGTCGGATTGTGCATGAACCACCTGTCAGCCTTCTTGCACGACCATCTCTTCGTCCCTGCGGAACAGGCGGAGGAAGCGGTCGAGATTCTGCTTCGCATGGCAGCCGATGCAAGGGCAAAGGGGTGACGGGCTTTCGGTGGCGTTACCGCCGCCACTCGGGACAGCAGATCGCAAAGACTGGGGAAGTATGCCATCCCGATGCTGCCCGCGGTCTGGGAGCAGCGGCAGGCAGACCTGTTGCTGCGCGTGGTACAATGCCGCTCGACGGCGAACCCGCCGGGCGCGTGGATCGCGCCGGAAAGGCCGGGAACTGGTCAGTAGTTTGTTGGAAACTGTTGTCCTCAATGTGACCAGGATTGATGCCTTTCACTAGGCAGTTGGTTGCCGAAACCAGATAGAACGTCGGCGCGGTCGATCCTGGCAGTATTTGGCGGCACTTATCCACAGACTTGGGGGATATGTCTGTGTAGATCCACGATGATCCGGCCGTTTGTCGCCGCTTCGTTCCAACTTGATCGGTGCAGGGTCTTGTCCCGTCGGAGCAAACCAGCACCGGGCGAGACCCAGGACGATACCTGCCGCCTGCGACGAGCACGCTACGCGCCGGGCGTCCATCTCCGTGCTGGCAAACCGGCGCTTCGCCTCCCGACGGCCAAATCCGCGGCCTCGACGGGCGATTGGAGCGAAGACCTCCCTTCAGGAGTTTCCACCCGGTCGAGGATCACCGCGTCGTCTCCCATCGAGTCGCCGACGAAGCCCCACTGGTCCGGGATGGCTGGCGTCGCGCCCTTGCCCATGACCCAAAGATCCCGTTCTTCCTGCGGTTCACGCCAGGCATGATTGTGGTGGCTGCGCACCATGGTCGTGAGGGTGTCGCCGATGTTTCGGAGACTTGTGTCCGCATCGTTAGTTCCGGTTTCGAATGAGCGTCGGTCTGTTTGCGGAAGACTGGTCAGGCCAACTGGGACAGAAGGTGAAGCTCGAAATCGAGAGGGCGATCAGCGTCAGGCTGGGCGGTACGGAGCCGTTTCGGAGCTCAGCGAGCACATCGTCTAGAAGAAGAATCTCGCACCGGATGGCTTCGCTCTCAGGAGCGAGGCCGTGAACGCCTCCGACATTTCTACATGAAAGACGTGAACGATCTCGGTGAAGGCACCGGGAGAAGCCAGGTAGACCTGACCAAGACGCAGCGATCCTGCTAGTGTCGATCATCCTGGCGATTGTCTGAAGCGGCCAGGAACATTATTCAACGTATAAGCCGGTCCTATCGATGTATGGGCCCGTCATTGGCCTTGTAATCATAATGAGGAGGTCCAAAGGGCGGAAACACACCGCTCCCTACAGTGACCCTCGCATCCATGCTGACGTGAGAAAGGAGCGGTGTATCCCCAATACCTGCAATGCCTGACATCACGTTACAAACATTTCGGAAAACCTTTTGCTAGAGTTCTGGTGAAATTTCCTGAAAAGCATATGTTCTCTCTAAAAAAGATAATGCCTGAATACCTTTACTTACCATATGGGATTTTCCTACTACGGTATAACATTTTCATGCTTGGAAACATCTCGTTACCATCAGCTTGACAGCCACAGCTGGCAAGGCTGAGAACCGAGAGGAACAATCGGATGTGGGAAACGACCTTATCCTTGAGTCGACAGGTTTTTGGGAACCTCTCGAGGAAGCTTTCGACAAGATCGCCATGATACATCCCACCATCGCAGCCTGATCACTCCCGGCCGGCACCGGAGAGTGCTTGCAATACTTCCCGGCTCCAACTTCTCAGTCGGAGTTCCCCACATGATCGACGTCAATGATCTTATCAAGCGCCGCGCCATGCCGGTCCTGTTCAGACCACGCCATTCTTTCTTCCGCAGCCTGTTGGCGGTTGGCACCGCTCCCGCGGGCATCTCGCCCCGGATGGCACACCTGATTGCCGAATACCGGCGCTCTGCGGAAGCCCTGGCCGCCACCGATTATG
>NZ_JCACHA010000875.1:0-7994 GCF_059503625.1 Skermanella sp. | reverse complement strand
CCCGCGCACCCTCGACCACGAAGTCGGTGATGAGCGCGATGGCTTCCGGATAGTTGAGCTTGACGCCCCGCTCCAGCCGGCGCCGCGCGACCATCGCCGCCATTGCGACCAGCAGCTTGTCCTTCTCGCGCGGTGAAAGGTTCATGGTTCCGTCCCTGCGTCAGATATTCGTTGGATACGAGCAAGCACTATCATATGCCCGATGGCTGCGATGTCATACGTCCCAAAGCCGGGGCAGCCGAGCCGGCAGCCCGGCGGCATGGGACCGGAATGCCGACCAGAAACGCGCATAATCGCGCCGGAGATGATGGGCGGGAGCGCCGATCCACCTGATCACCAAAAGGCCGTCGAAACAGGTCGCCGCCGCCCTGATGCCGGAGGACACCGCTTCCAGCAGGGAGCGCGCGGCATCCAGGTGCCGGTCCGCGTCGGGGGCTGCATACAGGATCGTGCCATAGGCGGCCGCTCCGCCGAAACAAGCGGGGTGATCGAGTATCTCAGCGATATCGCCGTCCAGATGGAGAGCGTCCGCCCAGGCCAGCCGCCCGTCGCGCCGGACTTCCCAGGCATCCCGCGCCAGCCCATAGGTGAACCTCTCGCCATGCGCCGTCCGGCCGAACACGAGCAGCTCGCCGGCCAATGCCCGCCCCTCGCCCGCGACATCGAGCGAGGTCGTCCGGCGCAGGCGCGCACCGTCGAACAGGATGGCTTCCTGCGGCAGCCACTCCATCCAGGCGCCGTCGCCGGCCCTGAGATCGGTGGAAACGACGACGTCCGGGCCGTTGGACCGGTAGACCTTCTCGGCCGCCTGGGTGGTGACCATGGCCCAGGCGCCGGCGCCGACCGACGCCGTTATGTCGAGCCGGTCGCCGCCGACCAGACCGCCCGACGTCGTGACCAGGGTTGCCAGTGCGACGTCGCCGGTGCGCGGGTTCGGGAACAGGACCCGCAGCGGATCGTGATGGAACAGGCGGACGAGCCGGGTAGCGCCATCACGTCGTTCGAAGGCGATCTCGGCGTTGCCGTGGATGGTGAGACGGGGGGAAGTGTCGGAGGAGGTGGTATCGGGTGAAGCGGTGCCGGCGAAGGACAGCGGGATATCCGGCGCCATCGTCAAAGGCGCGAAACGTCAGTAAAGGTCATCCTGTGTCATCCCTGCCAAGCTCTTGTCGCGGCATGATAACGCGGCAGGCGGCATGGTGAAAGGATATCCCGCATATCCGGTTGAACGCCCGCGCGTGTCCGCATGGGCGTACTACCTGGCGGTCACTGGTCGCGCGGCGAGACCACCGTGAAGCTGCTCATGTCCTCCTTCAGCCGCTCGACATCCGGAATCTGGCCCTTGACCAGGAAACATACGGTTTCCGCGATGTTCGTGGCGTGGTCGCCGATCCGCTCGATGTTCTTCGCGATGAACATCAGGTGGGTACAGGCGGTGATTTGCTGCGGCGACTCCATCATGTAGGTCAGCAGCTCGCGGAACAGGCTGGTATAGACGGCGTCCACCTCCGCATCGCGTGCCCGCACGGCCATTGCGAGGTCGTAATCCTCGTCGACATAGGCCTTGACCACGTCATGCACCATGGTGGCCGCCGTCTTGCCCATGCGGTTCAGGGACTTCATTGGCCCCGTGGGTGGAACCTGGGTCAGGGCCATGACGCGTTTGGCGCAGTTGCTGGAGAAATCGCCGACCCGTTCCAGGTTGGTGCTGATCTTGAGCGCCGAGATGACTTCCCGAAGGTCCTTGGCCATGGGCTGGCGGAGTGCCAGGACACGAACGACCAGCGCCTCGATTTCCGCTTCGTTCCTGTCCAGATCGACATCGCGAGCGATGATGCTGGTGGCGAGGTTCTCGTCGCGGGCGACCAGAGCCTCCATGGCGCGAATCAGCTGCTCTTCGGCCAGACCGCCCATTTCGGCGATCTTTCTGTGGAGAGTGGCGAGTTCGGCATCGAATGCGACCACCGTGTGTCCTGACGGCATGTTCCGCTTCCTCATAAGCAAATTCAATCCCGGCGGAAATTCAGCGACGCCGATCCCTTTTCCGGGTGCCGGGCCAACCAGCCGGCAACACGATATTAACCGCTATGCGTCAGTTTCTATACTGGCAAGCGCTTGACGTAGATATCTACCTGCACGGCCCTACGCAGTGAAACCGCTTATTACGCACTTCTCGAATTCTGGACAGGGCTCTTCATGACGCCGCACGAGCTGGTTGCCATCCTCGACAAGCATGAGCGCTGGCTCGCCAAGAAACCCGGCGGCATTCGCGCCAACCTGGCGATGGTCGACTTGCAGGGAATGCATCTGGCCGGCTCCACCCTGGAATCCTGCAAGCTGTCGGGCGCCATCCTGACCGGCTGCGACATGACCAACGCAAACCTCAGCTATTCGGACCTGTTCGCCGCCCATATGACGAAGGCCGACATGTCGGGCTGCAACCTGTACCGGGCCGACCTGCGCGGCGCCCATATGCGGGGCGCCCGCCTGAAAGGGGCGATCCTGCGGGAGGCGGACCTGCGCGGCGGTGCGCTGCTCGACCGCCGCTCCTCCGGCACAAGCGTCCTGAAGTCCGATTTGACCGGAGCCAATTTCGACGATGCTCTGCTGGCCCGCGCCAACCTGTCGGGCGCCGACATGTCGGAAGTGAGCATGTCGGGAGCGGATTGCCAGGGCGCCATCATGACGGGTGTCAACCTGAGCGGTTCCAACATCAAGAACGCCAACCTCTCCAAGGCCGATCTGAAAGGCGTGAACCTGTCGGGTGCCAACCTATCGGGGGCCATCCTTCGGGACTGCAACCTTGCCGGAGCGATACTGGCGGGCGCCATCCTGAAGAACGCCGATCTGCTGGGGGCCAAGCTCGACGGCGTCGATCTGTCCGGAGCCGACTGCACCGGCGCGAACATCGCCCGATCGGCGGAGAATTTCTCGCTGAAGATCCAGCGCAGCCTCGAGAGCCACTTCAACTGGATCAACAGCAACGGATCGTCAGGCCAGCGCGCCGACCTTCAGGGAGAGGATCTCGCCCATATCGATCTCAGCGGCGTCAACCTGTCGGGTGCCAATCTGAAGGGCATCAAACTGGTAGGAGCCAATGTTTCGGAGTCGCTTATGGTCATGTCCGATCTGTCGCTGTCAGACTTGCGAGAGTGCAACCTGAGCAATTCAACTTTGGATGGCACGAATTTTCGCGGCAGCGATCTCAGCGGAGCACGGCTCGATGGTGCGGAACTGGGCTCGGTCGATATAAAGGGTCCGGCCGGCAAAGCGACCGGAAGGATGTGGCCCGCCAATCTCAGCGGGACCAAGCTGATCGGCGCCAGTCTGGTGCGGACCAATCTCCGAGGCGCGAATCTGTCGGAAGCCGACCTCAGCTACGCCGATCTGACGGACGCCATCCTGATCGATGCCAATATCAAAGGCGTCAATATGGAGGGTGCCAAACTGGAAGGTGCCGTCTTGCCGGCGCGGGTGGATGACGACGATTGAAGAGACGGGCAAATCGCGGACGCGACAGATCCGGTGTCAACGAAGTCAGTCCCTGCATTGCCAGGGATTTGACCCGCCGCGTCGATGCACGCCTGATGTCGAACTTTGCCCGCTACGAATGAACGGGATTTAGAGTGAGTCGCTGCTGTCGCCCAGATTGATGATCATGCGATGAAGAAGATCGATCGCCAAAGCCAGATCGGCGGGCTCGATGCCGCGTGTCGCGAGATCGCTCACCTCGGCGGCGCAGGGCAGCAGCACTTCCCGGAGACTGCGTCCCTTGGGAGTCAGGTAGATGTTTACCTTGCGGCGATCATGCGGATTGCGCACGCGCTCGACGAGACCACGACGCTCCATGCTGTTCAAGGCCGTAACAGTCGTCGGCTCCATCATGCCGACACGCTGACTGAGTTCGCGTTGGGTCAGACCGTCTTCGTCCCACAATGCTCGAAGAAAAAACCACTGTCCCATGCTTACGCCATGGGCGGCGATCTTCGCCTGGAGAGAGCGCGAGAACGCGCGATGGACATCGCGAACCACATATCCAACGCTGTCGTCGGACGGGGGAATGGCTTGGCCAAGTGACCTTTCGGACGCGAAGAAAACCTTGCGTCCAATACTTGGTAACCTTTCTGGCATTTAGTCATTCTCTCTAGTCTGTGGCGGCGTACCTGTCGCGGCGCGGTTAACATTTGTCTCTGGTGTGATTGTCACACGCCTAGTACTCCCCGCCCCTTTCTACTTTTATTTCAACGACGATATCAATGGCTCTTATTATGCAGCGCTTCGGTACAGTTTAGAAGGATCATCGGCCCTGGAACAAATTTTTCTTCTCTGTAGTCTCGAAGCCCTGCCTGGCGATACTTGGTGGGCAAATAATTAGATATCAAACCAATTGACCATTTCGGATATAGCGGCAGCACCACTTCTGTTTATTGCGGCACCGCAAAGGACCCTAGACCGAGACTGTAAACTCTCTATTAATTGCAGGAAGCAAAGCAGGCATTTAGCTGCATGGAGCATAGCTGCCGCACGCATTCGGAAACCTTCGCCTAGAGCGGAATGAACGATTCTGCCGATCGCATGGCGTGGACGGAAATCAGCATGCCCCCATCAGGTCGCAGCAAAAATCACCCTGCGAGGGAAAAATCCAGCTATCGATTATTGATCAGCCGCAGGACATCCAACGGTAAAGTATTTTTAGATCTAACAGATCAAAAACATCTGAGAATTCATTAACGTGATTACTACTTACATAACTGAATATCATTCTAAGAAAGCAAAATCCACTTACCAAAATCCTGAAACGCTCTACTCACCTCAGTCAATCAAGCTTGGCAGGACCATCGCGCCTGGCTGCAACTTTAAGGTTTCAAACAGGCCGGCAGGTGAACCGTCCACAGATGGAGATCTTCACAGCTGCATAATCGGGCAATCGGGAGAAAATGTCGCAGGCTAGCCTCGCGCGCCAGCCTCGAGATTCCTGAACAGTTCACCAACTCATCAACCGCGCATCCAAATCGATAGTGGTTGTTTTTGCATTCCGATGCATGTAATCCTGCCTCCGTTCGGATAATTGAATAACTTTTTCCTTTGCACCCGAACTAATGACTGAAAGACTATGCTCGCTGCCACGCGCAGATTTACCGTCCGGATGACGATCCAGGCGCTTGCCTTGCTATGCCTTATCGGCATCGCGGAAGGAGCCGACAAACGTCGCCATACGCCCGAAAAGATGCTGCCTGACGACAGCCAGCAGGCCCTTGGCCTGCCTGGAAGCGGAAAGCCTGGGGACGTGATCGTCGAAAGCGATCACTCCAGGCAAGGCAACGCGCTGGAAATCGCCTTCAGCCGGCGTGCCGGACAATCCATGAGGCTGTACGGCTACGATGCCTTCGCTGCCGCAGCGCATGCGACACCTCCTGCGTTCGGGACCGCGCAGAGCGACTACCTGCTCGGGCCGGGCGACGAGGTCAGGGTTACGATCCATGGCGGCAAGCACGACAGCAACCGCCGCTATACGGTCAACAGCAACGGCGACGTCATCGTTGACCAGTTGCGCCCGCTGACGGCGGCGGGCCTCACGCTCGGAGATTTGCGCCGGCAGATCGAGCGGGAGGTCGAAATCACCCTGTCGGGACACGAAGCTTTCGTGTCGCTGGATGGGATGCGGCGGATGGGCATACTCGTAACGGGCGCCGTCGCCCGTCCCGGCCGCCACGAGGTTGCCGGATCCGCGACGGTGTTCGATGCACTGGTGGCGGCGGGCGGCGTCGACAAGCTCGGCAGCCTGCGCGACATCAGGCTTGTCCGCGCCGGTTCGGCGAGTTCCATCGATTTCTACGGTCTGCTCCAAGGTAACGACGGCGCAGACCCGGCACTGCGGGACGGCGACCGGATCGTCGTTCCGCCGATAGGGCCGACCATTGCAGTCGCGGGTCAGGTTAAGCGCCCTGCGATTTTCGAACTGCCGGCCGACGGACATCCGTTCCGGCGGGAGAGTGCCTTGGCTTTGGCGGGTGGACCGGTTCTGCCCGGGCCGGCCAGGATAGTCCTGTTCACGATCTCCGACGAAGGAGCCGAAAAGCCGGTCGAGTCCGATGCCGGGGACGGCGCGACGATAGCCGGCGGCTGGGCTCTCGCGGACGGCGACCTGTTGCTCGTATCACCGGCTCACGATATGCGCGTCGGCAGTGTCGCGATCGCAGGCCATATCCGACACCCGGTCCTCGCGCCCTGTCCGAGGTAGAGACCTTGGGAGGCCTGCTGGAAGGGGCCGACCTGCTGCCGGAGCCATACCTGCCGTTCGCGATCCTCGGGACGACCGACCCGGCGACACTGGCGCGAGTGATGGTCCCGGTCGATCTCCAGGCGGTGATCGATGGCCGCACCGACGCGATGCTGAACGACGACGACACTCTTATAGTGCTCAGTTCCAGGGACGTCGCATTCCTGTCTTCCACGGCGGTCGTCGGGCTTCTGCGCGCACGGGGCAAAGGATCGGCAGGGACGCAAAACAACTGCGCGGGGGTGGCGGTGCTGGCTCGCGGGATCGCCGCCGACCGGGCGGGAGTCCTGGCGGGAAGCCCATTGGCAAGGGCGGCTTCCGAGCTGCTCGCCATGCCGGCGCCCTGCCCCCCGCGTCTTTGACGAGCACCCGGACCTGCTGACCTTCGCACTCAAGCACTCGGTCCTGATGCGCAGCGGTGTCGCCCGCCCGGGCTTGTATCCCGTCGCCGGACAGGCCGACATAGCGGACTTGGCGCGCAGTGCCGGCGGGAGCGGAGAACGGCTGTCGGTGGTCGACGGCGCCGGAGCGCCTAAACGGAAGACCGACCAGCAAGGGGCCAGGCGCGGCGACATCGTCGATGCGAACACTCCCTTGTTCGAACTTGGAGGCCATGTCCGTTTTCCCGGAATGCGACCGCTTGCGGGAGCCGGAACGCTGCGTCAGGCACTGGGCGACGGCACCCAGAATCTCGCCGGCCTCTATCCGTTTTTCGGCGTCATCGAACGGCAGGACAACAGCCGGATGACCAGGCGCCTGATCGCGTTTTCACCCCACGAAGTCATCTCCGGCGTGTCGGACCGTCCGCTTGCGGAGGGCGACCGGATCAGGCTGTTCGCCATGGAAGATATCCGCACGATCATGAAAGCCGAACGCCGGTCGGAACTGGAAAGGACCGAACTGGAGAAAGACGCAAGCGAGACCTCGGCGGGCTTGGCCGTGACATCCCCCGTCGGTCGTGCATCGGCTCATGAAGAGGCCGGTTCGGCAGTCGCGGACATCGGGCTCCGCAGCCTCATGGCCGAACAGGCGGTCATCATCCATGGTGCCGTCAGACAGCCCGGCAACTATCCGGTCGAAGGACGGGTAAGACTGGAATTGCTGCTGACGGTTGCGGGCGGCATGACGGCGCAGGCGGATGTCGACTCCATAGAAGTGATGTCACCCGATGCTTCGCCCGCTCCGGGGACGGCCACGAGCGAGAGGCGCGTTGTCTCTCTTCAGGCCGCCAACGGAATGACCGCCGAAATAGGTTCGGGAGACGTCATCCGCGTCAATCAGATCTTCAACGACAGGGAAGCCTACGCAGTGCTGGCTCAAGGCGAAGTCAAGCGGCCCGGGAGTTTCGAGGTCGTTCGGGGCGAGCGTTTGTCCTCGTTGCTCGTCCGGGCGGGCGGATTGACCCAGGAAGCCTATCCGGCCGCCGCCATCTTCACCCGGGAAAGTGCCCGTCGCCAGCAGGCGGAAGCCTTTACCAGCGCCGCCCGCAACCTGGACCGTGAACTCGCCATGATTCTGATGAAACCCGACCCGCCGCCGGCAGCGCAGATGGCGCAGGCACGTCAACCTTCGGATGAACTGCGCAAGGCACAGCCGGCAGGCCGGATCACGGTCGAGGCGGACCCGGCCATGCTGGCCGTCCATCCCGAACTCGACGTGGTTCTGGAGGCAGGCGACAGGATCTATTTTCCCAAGCGTTCCCTGACCGTCACCG
>NZ_JCACHA010000874.1:0-8001 GCF_059503625.1 Skermanella sp. | reverse complement strand
GACGGCGATCTTTGCCGCATCCGCCGCAGTTTCGGTGACACTCTTCTTGTCCATCGTCCGATCTCCTTGAGGGCTGCGGAGTTACAACCGTAGCCATGTCCTCAAGTTCCGGAAATTTCACCCTGTGGTTTTCTCGCGGCTTAACGGTTCTGCTGGGCCGACCTCGGAATCGTGTCGGTCCGGTTGGGCGTCGCGGCGGGACCAGGGGACTTGTTGTCCGGTCTTCCTGGATATCGGCATCCATCGATCTGGAAGAGAGGAAAGGCCGAGAATATTGTTGCCGCATCATGGTCTTCGGCCTGGTGCCGGAGGCCGGCACGGCGAGCAACCAATTCAATCCATCAAGCAAGGCTTCTCGTATGATACGAATTGCATCCCTTTTCTGTCTTCTTGCCGCGATCGCCATCCCAGCATCGGCCGAGGAGGTCGGAAAGATCGGAACGGACTGGACCGGTAACGACATCGTCGTCGAGGCGATTTCCGACCCTGAAGTACAGGGTGTCACCTGTCACATGACCTATTTCAGCCGCGGCCTGATCGATCGGCTGCGGAAGGGCGACTGGTTCCAGGACCCTTCCAACTCGTCGATCGCCTGCCGGCAGACGGGCCCGATCATCATCGGTGAGATCGAAACGGACAAGAACGGAGACGAAATCTTCAGCGAGCGCCAGAGCCTGATCTTCAAGTCATTGGCGGTCCGGCGCATCTACGACAAGACCAACAACACCCTCGTCTACGTGTCCTTTTCCCGGCAGGTACAGGAGGGCAGCGCAAAGATGGCCGTCTCGACCATCCCGCTTTTCGATGAAAAGGTTACCTGGAGCAACGGCAAGCCGCAGTAGCATCCCTATCACAAGCTGTCAGACGGACTGACCCAGCAGCGCGAACTTGAAGGAAGCGCCTTCCAGCTTGGTGCCGGTTATGTCGGCACCCCTGAGATCTGCGTGGTCCAGCTTGGCATCCCGCAGATCGGTGCCGCGCAAGTCGGCATTGCTCAGGTTGGCTTCCCATAGGGAAGCGCCGGACAGGCAGGCGCCCTTGATAGAAGCGCCCCGAAGATCGCAATGATCAAGATTGGCTGCCGCCAGATTGCAGCCGTCGAGGAGCGCACGGCGCAAATCGGCGCGCCACAAAGAGCGTCCAGCCAGATTGAGATTCCTCAAATCCGCCCGCTCGCCCTGGACGCCGTCGGTCGAGGCCCACAGGCTATGGTTCTTCAGGAGAGGGGCCATGTCTTCCGGCGCATGATCGGTCTCTTCGGCCATCGAGGATCGTTCCCCTGCATTTGTGCCTGATGAAACAAGAGCGGCGCTCCAGGTCGTCCTGGAACGCCGCCCTGATCTACTCCGATGCCTGATTGCGGCAGCTCCCTTTCGGGAGCTTTCACATCAATGCAGCGATCGCACGAGATCGTAGCGGTCGGCGTTCATCACCTTCGTCCAGGCCGAGACGAAGTCCTGCGCGAACTTCTCCTTGGAGTCGCTGCACGCGTAGACCTCGGCGAATGCCCGAAGCTGCGAGTGCGAACCGAAGATCAGGTCGATGCGGGTGGCGGTCCACTTGACTGCCTTGGTATTGCGATCCAGACCCTCGTAGACTCCCTCGGCGTTCGGCGGCTGCCATTCCGTGCTCATGTCGAGCAGGTTGACAAAGAAGTCGTTCGTCAGCGTCTCGGGCTGATTGGTGAAAACGCCGTGCCTGGAGCCGCCGGAATTGGCGCCGAGGACGCGCAGGCCTCCGAGGAGGACGGTCATCTCCGGCCCGGTCAGCCGCAGCAACGCCGCCCGATCCACCAGGGCTTCCTCGGGCTGCATGAACTGGTGCTTCGAGCTATGGATATAGTTGCGGAAGCCGTCGGCCCTGGGTTCGAGCGGTGCGAAGGATTCGGCGTCGGTCTGCTCCTGCGAAGCATCGGTGCGTCCCGGTGAGAAGGGAACCTGCACGTTCAGCCCCGCGTCTTGGGCAGCCTTCTCGATCGCGGCACCACCGGCGAGCACGATCAGGTCGGCGAGCGAGACCCTCTTGCCGCCGCCGGCGGAAGCATTGAAGTCGTTCTGGATCGCCTCGAGCTTTTGCAGCACCAATTGGAGCTGCGCGGGCTCGTTCGCCTCCCAGTCCTTCTGCGGGGCGAGGCGAAGGCGTGCGCCGTTGGCGCCGCCGCGCTTGTCGGAACCACGGAAGCTCGAAGCGGAGGCCCAGGCCGCCGAAACCAGCTGAGAGACAGACAGGCCGGAAGCAAGTATCCGCGCTTTCAGGTCGGCGATGTCCCCTTCATCGACCAGCGGATGATCGACCGGCGGAACCGGGTCCTGCCAGAGCAGCGTCTCATTCGGGACGAGCGGGCCGAGGTAGCGCACGGTCGGACCCATGTCGCGATGGGTGAGCTTGAACCAGGCGCGGGCAAAGGCATCCGCGAACTGTTCGGGATGCTCGTGGAACCGCCGCGAGATCTTTTCGTAGGCGGGATCGAAGCGCAACGCCAAGTCGGTCGTCAGCATGGTCGGCACCCGTTTCCTCGACTGGTCGAAGGGATCGGGGATCGACGGCTCGGCGCCGATTGCCTGCCACTGCAACGCACCGGCCGGGCTCTTGGTCAGTTCCCATTCGAACGCGAACAGGTTGTCGAAGAAGTGATTGCTCCACTTGACCGGTGTCTGTGACCAGATGACTTCCGGGCCGCCGGTGATGGCGTCAGCCCCGAAGCCCGTGCCGTGCTTGCTCTTCCAGCCGAGGCCCTGATCCTCGAGCGCGCCGGCCTCGGGCTCCGGTCCCATGAAGGACGGATCGCCCGCACCATGGGTCTTGCCGAAGGTATGGCCGCCGGCGATCAGCGCCACGGTCTCCTCGTCGTTCATGGCCATGCGGGCGAACGTCTGGCGGATGTCGCTGGCCGCCGTGACCGGGTCGGGCTTGCCGTTCGGTCCCTCCGGATTGACGTAGATGAGGCCCATCTGCACCGCGCCGAGCGGTTCCGAGAGCTGGCGTTCGCCGCTGTAGCGCTCATCGCCGAGCCAGGTTCCCTCAGGACCCCAAAAGAGCTCTTCAGGTTCCCAGACATCCACGCGGCCGCCAGCGAAGCCAAAGGTCTTGAAGTCCATCGACTCGAGCGCGACATTGCCGGCCAGAACCATCAGGTCGGCCCAGGAGATCTTCCGGCCATACTTCTGCTTGATCGGCCACAGCAGGCGGCGCGCCTTATCGAGGTTCGCGTTGTCGGGCCACGAGTTGAGCGGCGCGAAGCGCTGCTGGCCGGCGCCGGCGCCGCCGCGCCCGTCGGTGATGCGGTACGTGCCAGCACTGTGCCATGCCAGCCGGATCATCAGCCCGCCATAATGGCCGAAGTCCGCGGGCCACCACTCCTGCGAATCCGTCATCAAGGCATGCAGATCCCTGATCACCGCGTCCAGGTCGAGGGATTGAAATTCCTTGGCGTAGTCGAAGTCCCTGTCCATCGGATCGGACATGGCTGAGTTCCGATGGAGCATCTCGATGTCGAGAGCCTCCGGCCACCAGTCGCGATTCCCGCGCCTGCGGTTCCCTCCGCCCATCGGGCACTTTCCTGCGCTTTCCTTGGGTTCTGCGTCCATCATTGCCTCCTGCGTCATTTGTGGTTTTTTGTGGCAACAACTCGTACTGCATAGCTACATCGGACCCGTACATGGGTTCGACACGGCCATTGGGCGTCGGCCGCACCGGGCGCCTCCCGCACTTCGCCCGGCCCTGCTCCCTATCATGAGACCAGAAAACAAATTTGAACGATTCTAAAAAGACGGGTCAAGAAGTTTTGTATGACTTCGGCGCAAAATATACTCCGACGGTAGGTCTACGCTACCCGCCGGATATGGCTGATAGGGAGGTGGAGGACGATGCCGTCCGGGTAGAGACCGGGATCTTTGAGCCGGCCGACTGTCGGCAACGACAGCCTGCCCACGGCACGCGCCGGAAAGCGCATCAGCGCCCGGTGAATAGGAATACCAAGGGGCGAAGAAGTTGACCGGTGAGGACGCTACTGTCCTAGGTCGTCTAGCTGTCCGGATGCGACAAGTCCTTGGCGCTACAGGCGGTGCTGCGCGGCGATTTTAGTTTCGGTGCGGACGCATGGACCAGGAGGCTGGTAGGCTGGATTAACGAGTTCGGGTTTTGCTTATAGCCGTTACAGCTTTGTCATACCCTGGCGCCGACCGCAGTCTCACTGACACAGCGCATATCGCTGTCCGCGCGCCGCGCGTCAGCTATCGACTCCTGGAACCTTGCGCCGTCAGGCGGCGTAGACAGGCTGGTCAAAGGCACCGAACCCATTCTGAAAGTCCTTCACACCGACCAGTGGAACCGCCATTTGCGCCGAGTCACCTTCCTGCAAGCGTTCTCCCAAGTCGAGGCCGACAACCAGCGGATCATGGTCGCTGGCCTGATCGGCGAACTCCGCGTTGATGTGAACGACGTCGTAGGACGCTCCCTTCGCCAGCGCATCGCTGACAAGGGCGTGATCGAGCGCCTGAGCGTTGCCTTCGAAGACGTAGCTGTAACGCTCTTCTTCCGGCAGGGTCAGCGTCAGGTTTTCCAGAACCTGATCTTCGCCCTCTCCCGTGGCAGCGGCCAGCGGCGGCAGGAACTGGAACTCGTTGAAGTCGCCGAGCACCAGGACATTGGCGTCCGGGTCCTTACCAACCAGATCATCGACGAAGGCGTTGATCGCCTCGCCCTGCTCGACCCGCTGCTCCTCGCCGCCGTTTACCGGCGGCTGGACCGCGCTGAACAACGGGGTGCTTCCTCCCTTCGAGGCATTGTGGACGGTGATCACATCGACGGGATTGCCGTTGAACTCGAACTGGGCATAGAGCGGTATGCGGCTGTCGGTCCACGCGGCGTCGCCCCTGCCGCCGATCGCCTGAACGCTCTCCTCGACCAGATCCACCCGGTCGGAGTTGTACAGCATGCCGACCCGGATATTGCCGCCGGGCTGGCCGCCTGATGTGTTGTTTTCCGGAGCGGCCTCGACATAGGTGTAGCTCGGGCCACCTGCTTGCTCGATCGCCTCGATCAGCACCTGCGCCGTTCCGGCAGCGCTGACCGTGCCGTCATCGGCGGAGCCGCTGGCGTCCTGCACTTCCTGAAGGGCGATGATGTCCGGAGCCTTCAGGTTCTCGACGATCTGGGAAGCCTGTGCCGCGAACTTGCCGTCGGCGACATCCGTGTCGCCGTCCTGGTCGTTCGGGTCGAGGTTCTCGACATTGTAGCTGGCGACGCTCAACCGCTCCTCATCGCCCGCTATCGAAGTGGTTTCCCGCTCGATGCCGCTCGTGACGACATCGCCAATGTCCTGCACCAGCACTTCGTAGTTACCGAACGCGTAGCCGACAACGCCGGTGACATCGCCGAGACCGGCGCCGGTATCGACGCTGGCCGAAAGTCCCGCCGAGACGTCGACATCGAACTGGAGTTGCACGCGCTCCGGATTGAAATCGTCCTCGGAGATCACGATAGCACCACGGTCGTTGAGCCCGGTGGCGTTGGCGCCGCCATCCGCCACCGCGAACACTTCGCCAAAACCGTTGGTCGGCGACGTCGCCCGGGCGTCGGCTACCGTGACCCGCATACCCTCCAGGCTCTCGTAGAAGGCGATGCCATCCGGGCTGATCGTCCCGGTCGGCGGCTGCCGGCCTTCGGCGCCGATGACGACGGCTTCCGGCAATTCGGCATCGGCCGTCAGAACGCGCGTCGCGGTCACGTCGGCGATCTGGGTCGTGGACAGGTTGCCGCTGGAGGCTCCGCCCGGCGTGAATTCGCCGATGGTGCCGGTGACTTCGATCTCCGACCCCATCGCGACGGTCGGGGCCTCGTCGGTGAATACGAAGACCGCGTCCGAAGTCGCGTCGTCGCCATTGCCGTCGCGGTCCTGAAGATAATAGCCGTTGCCGTCTACCGCCGTGACGACCCCGCGGGTGGTAACGGTCTGACCGGCCAGCGGCGAGGTGTCGCCGCTCCCCTGGATCGCGCCGATGGCGGTGAAGTCCGCGCCGTCGGACGCGGCGATGCCGAACAGGCGGGTGCTGCCGCTGACTTCATTGGTCACTGCCAGCAGCGCCTCGCCGGTCGGACTGTCCTCCGCCGCGATGAAGGCGAGTCCTTCCGGACCGAGGTCGCCGGCGGTTCCCTCCTCGGCCGAGCCCGTGAAATCCCGCGTGTTGACGTAATCGACGAAGCGGGGGGCGTCGGCGTCGGTAATGTCGTACGTCATCACGCCGCCGACCCGTTCCAGCCCGACGAAGGCATAGGTCCGCCCATCGACTTCGCCGATCGCGACACCCTCCGGCTCCGGACCCTTGTTGTCCGAACGGTCGTCGAAGCTGTCGTTTTCGTCATTGGTGGCATTGAATCCGATCGTGCCCAGTTCCTCGGCGGTGATGCGCTCGAACTGGTCGCCGCTGTCGAACACCTTCCCGCCGTCGTCATTCCAGATCGTGAAGGAGCGCCCGCCGAAGGTATAGAGCTGGTCGAGGTCGCCATCGCCGTCGGTATCTCCGTCCACTGCGGATACCGTCAGCCTGCCGAGTTGATCCTCGGCCTTCAGCGCATCGGCATCCGGGAAGACGGCCGGGTCCAGATTTGCGTCGGCGACCCGGATCTCCTCGCCGTCGCGGGTGTCGCCCTCGTTGGCGGTGACCCAGTAGGTCGATCCGTCCGATGCCTTGTAGCTGGAGATCGCGTCCGGCTGATAGAACCCCTGGACGGGGACCGGCCGGATCGCGATGGCGTCGTCCCGGTCGCTCGGATCGATGCCATTGCCGGGTTGGGAATAGTCCTTGGCGCCGAGCGGCAGGATGTCCGTCACGGTTGCGGTCTTGAGGTCGAGCCGGGCGACCGCGTTGTTTTCCTGAAGGGTCACCCAGGCCGTACCGCCGTCCGGCGACACCGCGATGTATTCGGGTTCCGCATCCTCCGAGAAGGTCTTGCCGTCGGCAATCCGGACGCCGTCCGCGCGCAGCGCGTCCTCCTGGCCGCCGAAGGCGCCGAAGTCCAGCGTGGTCACCCCGGCATCGATCAGCCCGCTCGACAGGTCGATGATGCTGACGCTTCCTTCCGGATCGAAATCGCCGGTCGGCTCACCCTCGTTGGCGACCAGCAGCTTGCCGCCGTCGGGCGTAAACGTCAGGGAGTCCGGCAGGACGCCGGCCTCTATCGTGCCGAGGAACGCTCCGCCTGTCGTATAGAAGGCGACGAAACCGTTGGCGGCGCCGTCCTCGTTCTGTACCGCCGCGGCGACCAGTCCATCGCTGACGGCGACGCTGTTGACGCCACCGGCGCCTTCGATGCTCCCGATGTCGGCCTGACCGGCACGGACCGGCGCCTGCGGATCGGAGACATCGAGGATGTCGACCGTCAGGTCGCCGTCATTGCTGACGAACAGCCGCTGGGTCAACGGATCGTAGGCTGGGATTTCCTGGGCGCTTTCGTCGAAGATCCCGGTTTCGAAGCTGCCGAGCGGAGTCAGCTCGATACCGCCGCCGGGGTCTCCACCATCCGTGCCCCCGTCCGCGTCATCGCCCACGGTATCGTCGCGGACCGACAGGTTCTGGATGCGCGTATCCTCGGCGGGCGCCGTCTCGGCACCGGCATAAGGCGTTTCCGCGAAATTGGCAGCCAGATATTCGGCCAGCGCATCCTGCTCTGTGCCGGGAGCGGCGAATGTGGCCGCCCCCGGGTCCGTCAGCGCCTCGTCCAGATCGACGCGGTCGGCGAAGGCTGGATCGGCCTCGATGAACTCAGGGAACGGATATCCGTCGCCGCCGTCGGCCAGGAAGCTGAGGGTCACGACCCGGATCGCTTCCGGCGCGCCTTCGGCCACGGCTCCGTCGGACACGATGACCTGACCGGGATTGCCCGCGTCGTCCAGCAGCGCCGCCGTCCGGACCCGTTCGCCCGCCGGCAGGTCCGGGTCGAAACTGAAGGCGATGCCGCCGACCTGGGCGAACTGGCCAGGCGTCGCACCGGGGCCGACCG
>NZ_JCACHA010000873.1:0-8018 GCF_059503625.1 Skermanella sp. | reverse complement strand
CGCGGAAAGTGAAGGTCGCATCCGGCATGTTCGACACTCTGATGTGTTTGTCAGATAGTACGATGTAACACATATCGCGTTCAAAAATCATCCGGCAATTCAGCCGCGCAGGTTGGTCAAAAGCGAAGAGACAGCCGACAAGCAGGTGCGTCTTCACCTGTCAACTTTTTCGAGTTTTGGTATAGGACCGGCAGACATCTGCCGGTCTTCCTGCGAGGTCAGCGGCGTTGACCATGGGCTGCGCGCATTCGGTAGACTTGGCGGAGACTAACGCCAACCGTCGCCATCAGCCCCGAGGCTGGAAATGGCGAGGCACGTATCCGAAAGCGAATTCGATATCTTTGTCGTCGAAGCCCAGCTTCCGCATGACATCCGCTGCGGTGCAATGATCGACCGAGTGGCTGCCGACCTCTTCCGTTCTCCGGTGCGACGGCAACGATACAGCCTTCGCTTCTGAAGACGCGGGCCGCTCGGTGCGCAGATCATCGGCGACGAAACCGGTGAATGATCCAACTCGATATGCCATGGTGGTCATTGCTAAATCCCGCCTACGTATTGCTCGAACCTCGCAAAGGCCGGACCATCCGGGCCCAATGGAAGCTCACCGTACCAGGAAGCGTTTGTCCACGCCATTAGCGCCCGACCAACCGGGACGTACTGACCCGTGCTTTTCGAATGGATTAAGCATTCAGTTAAGGTCGGGCCGCCTCGCAGTTGCTCGTGCAACAGCCCACTGTCTCGGCGGCCGGCCCCTCGATTTGTATCGAGATCGTCAAACCCTACGACTCGGACTTTTTTTCCTTCCGGATCGCCTTTCCATCCCCGCCGGTAATCGCACCGCCCGGCATCTCGTCGCCGCCCAGTCCTGGCGCTCCGATATCCGGCAGGCCGGCGGGCGGGTCGTCGGTGTTGATCGTCGGATCGTCACTGTCGGTCTTGCCGGCGGGCTTATCGGGTTTGATGCTCGCGTTCACCTGATCTCTCCTGTTGGTTTTTCCGGTTGAACACCCGCCTGGAACAACAGCCGCCAAGCGGAACCATCACGATCCGCAACGATTGACGGCGTTCCCGATCTAGGATAAGTGTCCTTCCGTCAACACCCGAACCATGTCCGTCATTTCCATCCGCTGAAGCCTCGGCGGAAACGCATTCGCATGTCCGCATACCGGAGACCGCAGAATCATGACACTTGCTTACATTTGCGCACGCCAAGGGCATGTGAACATTCTTCGACGCACAGGACGGTTTCCGCTTGAAGGACATCCGGGCCAGCACCAATTACCATCCATGCAGATGGTAAGAGGATGGAAATGAGATGGCCGGCAACGTAACTGACATCAGATCGAAGGCGACCGACAGCGAGAAGATCACGATCAATCTCGGCTACGTGGACCTCGGCCACGTCGATCTCCTGGTGCAGGAAGGGTTCTACTCCAACCGCACCGACTTCATCCGGACCGCCATCCGCAATCAGATCGAGCGGCACGCGGACGTGGTCCGGCAGGCCGTGACCCGCAAGAGCGTCGATCTGGGCCTCCGCACCTTCACCCGCGAGGATCTTGAAGCGGCGAAGGAAGCGGGGCAGATGCTCGACGTCCGCGTCCTCGGCCTCGCAACCATCGCCCCCGACGTAACGCCCGAACTCGCCCGCGCCACCATCGCCTCCCTGACCGTGCTGGGGGCGCTGCACGCCAGCGCCGCCGTCAAGGCAACCCTGGCGGACCGCATCAAATAGCCGTTTCCGGCGGCGTCACGCGCCGCCGGCCCCGACACCGACCGAACCCAGCAGCGGGAGACGGCATCGTCCCTCGACCAGAGGACCTGCGCCCTCTCCCAGGCCCGCTTGCAAGCTTTGAAAGGCTTCGACATGTCCAACAGAATGTCCCTCGGAATGGCGGAAGCGACCCGCCTCACCACGACAGGCAACTTCGCAGAAGCGACCGCCCTGATCCAGCGCCTGCTCCAGGGCGGCGACATCCCGGAACCGGCGCGCACCGGTCCCGCTTCCACCGCCGCGTCTCCGACCATCATCGACGTGGAGCCGGTCGTCCTCGACGACGCCGATCCGCAGCCCACGACCAAGCCGAAGGCCAAAGCCGCCAAGCCCGAGCCCAAGCCAGCCTCCGGTTTTACCGGCAAGTTCCACCCGAAGCCCCGCACGGGTCTGGCCGAAACGCTGCGCGATCTCGCCGCCCGTGCCAAAACAGCCCAGTTCGACGCCGGCCAGTTCGACATGGGTAAGTTCGATATCGGTAAGTTCGATATCGGCAACTTCGACATCGGCGGCCTGAGCGGCCTCAATGGCTTGGGCGGCGCCGGTCTGCGCCCGGCAGCCGAGCCGCTGCCCGACGGCGCATCGTTCACCACCGCGACCTTCAGCAACCAGGCCGGAAGCCGCGACTACAAGCTCTACGTCCCGGCCAAGCGGACCGGCCAGCCGATGCCGCTGGTCGTCATGCTGCACGGCTGCACCCAGTCGCCCGACGACTTCGCCGCCGGTACCCGGATGAACGCGCTGGCCGAGGAACACGGCTGCATCGTCGTCTATCCGCAGCAGCCGTCCTCCGCCAACGCGCAGAAGTGCTGGAACTGGTTCACCCCCAACGACCAGGGGCGCGACCGGGGCGAACCGTCGATCATCGCCGGGATCACGCGCCAGATCATCGCCGAGCATCCGGTCGATGCCACCCGCGTCTACGTCGCCGGTCTGTCGGCCGGCGGTGCGGCGGCGGCGATCATGGGTGCCGCCTATCCCGACCTCTACGCCGCGGTCTGCGTCCATTCCGGCCTTCCGGTCGGCGCCGCCCGCGACATCCCCTCCGCCTTCGCCGCGATGCGCCAGGGGGGAGGGGGCACCGGAGCGGCCAGCACCCGCCCCGTCCCGACCATCGTCTTCCACGGCGACAAGGACTCCACGGTCAACCTCCGCAATGGCGACGCGGTGGTTGCCCAGGCCAAGGCCTCGGCGTCCGGTTTAACGTCCAAGGTGGAGAGCGGACAGGCGACGGCCCCCAACGGCCACGGCTACAGCCGCACCGTCCACGCCGATGCTTCTGGCAAGGCGCTGTGCGAGCAGTGGACGATCAAGGGGGCCGGTCACGCCTGGGCGGGCGGCAGCTCGTCCGGTTCCTACACCGACCCGCGTGGGCCGGATGCCTCGCGCGAGATGCTGCGTTTCTTCTTCGAACATAGCCTCTGAGCTTCACCACGCTTCAGAGACCGATCGATCGACCTTGGGCCGCGGGAAACCGCGGCCCTTTTCTTATGAGGGTCCTTATGGGGAATTCCATGACCGCAGGCTCACCGCTCCAGCAGCGCCCGCGCTATCGCCCGTCCTTCGGAATCGGTGCTCTCCGTGGCGGCCGGTTTGCCGGCACGGCGGTACCAGTAGCCGGCATTGCCGAGATCGCCCTCGATCCGGTGAAGCCAAGCGTGGACCCAGGCCCCGTCGGCGTCGTCCTCCATCGTCTGGGCGATCCCGTGCGCCGGTTCCCATTCGCCCCTCAGCCCAAGCCGGATGGCCTGAAGCAGGGGCGGCAGCTCGACCGCCGGCGGATCCTGCTCCAGGGATGCCAGGAATTGCTGCTCGCTGATCGTCGCCATGTCTCGTCGTCTCCTCTCGATCCGTTTCGGTGTACCGGCCCGCCGGTTGGTCAACCGAACGCCAAGCGGGACGTCCGGCCTCCAGCCCCCCGGCTCCATCAGGTCAATCCAACGCCAAGCGCCGTGGGCGCGGTCCGCACCTGAATGCGATTCGGGCGGTTCTGGTCAACTGAACGCCAAGCTCGGCCATGCCCCACACCCCCGTCAACCGACTAAAACGGGAGTCGGGGCCGATTCGAGTGGGTATCGTTGGCTCTTGGTTTACCTGGGTGCCCACCGCATTGGCGTTTGGTTTACCTGATGGTCGACCGCATTGGCGTTTGGTTCACCTCGGAGGTTCACCGGTTTGGCGTTTGGTTGACCCCAGGGAAAAAGATTTGGCGTTTGGTTGACCTGCGCGATTCATCGACTGTACGGGCGGACCTGCGGTGGCATCATGCATCCATGAGGAGGAGCCATGAGTGAAGGACGCCAGTTAGGCCTGTTCGACAGTCCCCTGCGGGGTGACGTCAGCAATGATCGCCGGATGATGGTCTGGGGCTTCTTCGCTCTCGATACCAGCCGGAAATCCATGGACCCGATCGTCTATGATGACGGTCTGCGCCGGATCGAGGTCAAGCCGAGTTATTCCGGCATGGCCAACGTCGTGGACAAGGACTTCATCATCTACATCGCCAGTCTGATGCGCGAGAAGATGGAGAAGGGGGAGCGGCCGGCGCAGAAGTTCACCTTCACCGCCAACGATTTCTGCCGGGTATCCGGCAAGGTCGTGGGCGGCTCCGCCTACGAGCAGATCCGGGAGAGCATCGACCGGCTCCAGGGCACCCAGATCAAGACCAATATCGAGACCGGCGGCGAGGGCGAGGATGCCTGGTTCTCCTGGATCTCGAAGGCCAAGATCAACTACCGCACGACCAAGGACGGCAAGAAGTCGATGCGCTCGATCACGGTCGAGCTGTGCGACTGGCTCTACCGCGCCATCCTGCACGACGACATGATGCTGACCTATAACCAGCGGTACTTCGAACTGGCGCCGCTGCCCCGGCGCATCTACGAGATCGCCCGCAGCCACATGGGCGGCAACGAGGGTTTCCGGATCAACCTGGAGTCCCTCAAGACCCATGTCGGCGGCTCGACCCCGCTCAAGGGGTTCAAGTATCTGGTCAAGCAGTTGCTGGAAGCGGACAGTCTGCCCGACTACGGCATAGCGCTGGCCAATCAGAAACGTCTGGAAGCCGGGCCGATGGAAGGCTCCGAACGCATTCCGCTGAAGGATGTCGCCGTCATCTTCTGGCGGCGCTCCTCCGGCAGGCCGGCGGACTTCACGACGCTGCCGTTCTGGAATCCGGAACTGTGAAGGCCCAGGAACGGAGTTTTGGAAGAATGAGGTTTTTTGACATGACGTAGCCGGAAAACAAGGAAAGGCCCGCCTGCCAGGGCGGACCTTTTCCCCGAATACAAGCGGCGGATGGAACCACCTACCTGTAGCCTCGACACCTCCAGAGTAGTCCGGTCCCGTCCTTCCTGACAAGCGAAAAGCCGGCCAGCGGTTTCTCGCCAGGGGAGGACTTTGTCCGCCGCGGGTCATCAACATATCCGCAGGGACATCATGGGCGCTCAACAACTGGGCAGTCGATGGGGAACCGTTGCCGCGTCGGTCATGCGCCGGCCCGGCCTCTCCGTGGCTGCCAAAGCTGTCTACGCCGCACTCGCGACCTATGCCGACCGCGTCGGCTGGATCTGGGTGCGTCAGGAAACCATCGCCTCCGACCTGGAGCGCTCGCGCGCCTGGGTTCACGCCGCCATTGCCGAGCTGGAAGAGCAGGGCCTTCTCCTGCACGACCGCCAGTACATCGAAGGCCGCCAGCGGGCCAGCCGCTACCGCCTTCAGGACGGCGTCGCGCGCCGCCGCAGCGATGCCGAATCGGAGGCGGCGGAGGTGTCAGAACAAGCTGACGCCGCTGTACAGCCCGCTGACACGAGTCATCACGACGAATCAAATACCTCTTTCTCAAGCTCAGCGCGCGAGCCGGTTGACCCTGTTTCGGCCGAGCCGGTTTCCGCCGACTGGGTTCCGACCGTGGACGACATCGCCTGGGCAAAGTCGCGGCATCCGAACCTCGACGTCCTGGCATTCACGGAAAGCTTCGTCCTGTCCTGCCGCGCCAAAGGCTACCGCTACGCCGATCCCTCCGCCGCGTGGCGGCGCTGGCTGATCGAGCCGAAGGGCAAGCTCCCGCAACTTCCAGCCGCCACCTCCTCCTCCGCCGCCAACGCCGCTCCCGCTCAGGAACCAGCCCATGAAACCCGCTCGGCAAAACCCCGGAACCGTGGTCCAGCTCACCCGTCCGTCCCAGCCGGCGGTTCCCTCTCCGACGACAACCGGCGGCGCGCGGCTGCCTGCCTGGACCGACTCATGGGCCGACGAGCCGGCGATCCATCTGCCGGACATGCCGGCTGAGATCGTCGACCGCCTGCCCGCCGCCGTGGCGCAGGCCCGTTCCGATCTGGCTCCGGGAGACGCCGGCGAAGTGCTGGCCGCCCTCACCACCCTGGCGTCGCGTCGAGGTTTCCCCTTGCCGGACGACATAGCACTGGAGATGGACGTCGAGGTCATGGCCGGCTGGCCGCGCGACCTGTGGCGGAAGGCGTTCCGCGCCGTCTGGGAACAGTTCGCCTACCGGCGCCTGCCGGAAGTCGCCGATTTCCGCAAACACATCGCCGCCGACCTGGAAGAGCGGCGCAGCCGCCTGGACCGGCTGGAATCGCTCCGTCTCAAGCTGGACACCGTGCGGCTGAAACGCCAATGGGACGAGGAGTCGCGGGCAAGGCGGTGCCGATGACGGACGGCTCAATACGAATTCACCACGATGCCCTGCCTGGCCGACATTGAGCCGGCGAGGCGCCACGCGTGGTAGTGCATGGCGGCACGCAATGCATAGACGAACAGCAGCACCGGACGCGGGTTGGTTCTGGCGAGCTTCAGGATGCGGCGGCGGTATTCCGCCTTCAGGTCCGGCTCCGTCACGCGCAGCATCACCCTTGCGAACAGCACGGCGGCACGCACCAGGAAGCGCGCCTGCTCGCGCCGTCTCAGCCATGGCCGCGTCGTCAACCTTGCGGTGCGTCCCTGGTCGCCCGACAGCGGGCCGGTGATGTAGAGCGAGTCCAGCCGGTCGAAATACGCCGCCGGCTCGCTCATGTCGCGCAGCACGCGGAGGTAGCCGTCGCGCAGCACCGCACGGTCGAGTTTCACCGGGATCACGTTGGTCCCGAAAGCGGAATCGTCGTCGGGGTCGAGCCGTCCTTCCGCCGCCAGCCTTGCGTGGAGCGGCGTGGTCGGGATCGCGTTCAGCATGCCGATCATGGAGCCGACGATGCGGGCCTCGCCGGCGAAGCGGAGCTGGGCGTCGAAGATGGTTTCGTCGTCGTGGTCGAAGCCCAGGATCATGCCGCTCCAGACTTCCATGCCGGCGGACTGGATCGCGTGGATCTTCTCGACCATGGTGCCGCCGCGGCGCAGGTTCTGGAGCTTTTTGGTTTCCCGCAGCGACTCCTCGTTCGGCGTCTCGATGCCGACGAAGACGTTGACGATGTTGGCATCGACCATAAGCTGCATCAGCGCCGGCTCGTCGGCCAGATCGAGCGAGGCTTCGGTGAAGAAGGTCAGCGGAAAGCCGCGCTCGCGCTGCCACTCGATCACCGCGCGGAGGACTTCGACGATGGCCTTCTTGTTCGCGATCAGGTTGTCATCGACGATGAAGACGATTTCCTGGCCCAGCCGGTGCAGTTGGTCGAGTTCGGCGATGATCTGCGGGACGGTCTTGATCCGGGGACGCCGGCCGAACAGAACGATGATGTCGCAGAATTCGCAGGTGAAGGGACAGCCTCGGGTGAACTGGACGTTGCCGAAGGCATAGTTCCGCATGTCGAGCAGGTCGAGGCGCGGCGCCGGCAGCTTGGACAGATCGGTCTTTTCAGCCTGCTCGTAGCGCGGCGCGGGGTTCCCGGCTTGCCAGTCCTCCAGGAACCTCGGCCATGTCTCCTCCGCCTCGCCGACGAAGACGGTATCGGCGAGGTGTCCGAAATAATCCTCCCGCACGCTGATCCAGGGGCCGCCGACCGCGACGAAAACGCCGCGCCGCTTCAGCTCCACCAGTATCTCCCGCATCCGGTGACGCTGGACGATCATGCCGGTCAGTCCGACGATATCCGCTCGGGCGCAGCGGCCGAAGTCGATCGGGCCGACGTTCTCGTCCATGATCGTGACGCTGTGGCCGGGCGGCGTCAGCGCCGCGATCAGCGGCAGGGCAGCCGGGGGCATGTTGGCCCGGCGTCCCATCAGGGGCAGGGCGTGCTCCAGCCCCCAATACGACATTTCGAACCGAGGGCTGATGAGGACGATGTCTGCCATG
>NZ_JCACHA010000872.1:0-8018 GCF_059503625.1 Skermanella sp. | reverse complement strand
ACCCGCATGCCCAAGATCATGGAAGTCGTGAAGCAGTTCTTCGGCCGTGAACCGCACCGCGGCGTCAACCCGGACGAAGTCGTGGCGATCGGCGCCGCGATCCAGGGCGGCGTGCTGAAGGGCGACGTCAAGGACGTGCTGCTGCTCGACGTGACCCCGCTCAGCCTGGGCATCGAGACGCTGGGCGGCGTGTTCACCCGCTTGATCGACCGCAACACCACGATCCCGACCAAGAAGAGCCAGACCTTCTCGACCGCCGAGGACAACCAGAGCGCCGTGACGATCCGGGTCTTCCAGGGCGAGCGCGAGATGGCGGCCGACAACAAGCTGCTGGGTCAGTTCGATCTGGTCGGCATCCCGTCCGCCCCGCGCGGCGTGCCGCAGATCGAGGTCACCTTCGACATCGACGCCAACGGCATCGTCAGCGTCGGCGCCAAGGACAAGGCGACCGGCAAGGAACAGTCGGTCCGCATCCAGGCCTCCGGCGGCCTGAGCGACGCCGACGTCGAGAAGATGGTGAAGGACGCGGAGGCGCATGCCGCCGAGGACAAGAAGCGCCGCGAACTGGTCGAGCTGCGCAATCAGGCCGACGGCCTGATCCACACCACCGAGCGGACCCTGAAGGAGACCGGCGACAAGATCCCGGCCGCCGACAAGACCGCCGCCGAGAAGGCCATCACCGAGCTGCGCGAGGCGATGGGCGCCGACAATGCCGACACCATCAAGTCGAAGACCGAGGCTCTGGCCCAGGTCTCGATGAAGCTGGGCGAGGCCGTCTACAAGGCCGGCCAGGACGACGGTTCGGCCGGTCCGGGTGCGGGCGGCGCTGCCGGCGCCGGCGGTTCGGCCGGTGGTGACTCGACCGTCGTCGACGCCGACTTCGAGGAAGTCGACGACGACAAGAAGCACAAGTCGGCCTGATAGCCGGTCCTTGAGAACCGGACCGTGGAGGGAGTACGGCCTGAAATCCGCACTCCCTCCCGGTCCATGATGTGTGGCATTGTGTGTTTCGCTCCGGTCGCTCGGCCTTCGTTGACAGGCTTCGGCGGCCGGAGCGGTTTTATGTTTCAGAGGCAGGGGCTGGCGGCCTGATGGCGAAGCAGGACTATTACGAACTTCTCGGCCTGACGAAGGGTGCCTCGGCGGAGGAGATCAAGAAGGCCTATCGCAAGATGGCCATGCAGTATCACCCCGACCGCAATCCGGGCGATGCCGAGGCCGAAGCGAAATTCAAGGATTGCAGCGAAGCTTACGAAGTCCTGAAGGACGAGCAGAAGCGCGCCGCCTACGACCGGTTCGGCCATGCCGCCTTCGAGAACGGCGGGGCAGGGGGCGGCGGACGCGGCGGTGCCGGGTTCGACTTCAACTTCGGCGGCGGCGGTTTCGCGGACATCTTCGACGAGATGTTCGGCGACTTCATGGGTGGACGCCGAGGCGGCGGCGGCGGTCAGGCCGGCCGTGGCTCCGACCTGCGATACAACCTGGAAATCTCGCTCGAAGAGGCCTTCACCGGCAGTCAGGCGACGGTCCGGGTGCCGACCTCGGTAGTCTGCGAAGGCTGTTCCGGATCGGGCGCCGAGTCCGGCACCCAGCCGATCTCATGTCCGACCTGCGGCGGCATGGGCAAGGTTCGTGCCCAGCAGGGCTTCTTCACGATCGAGCGGACCTGCCCGTCCTGCCACGGCGCCGGCCGTGTGATCAAGGATCCCTGCAAGGTCTGCGGCGGCGCCGGCAGGACCCGGAAGGAAAAGAACCTCCAGGTCAACATCCCCGCCGGCGTCGAGGACGGCACCCGCATCCGTCTGGCGGGCGAGGGCGAAGCCGGGTTGAGGGGCGCTCCGCCGGGCGACCTCTACATCTTCCTGGCGATAGCGCCGCACCGGTTCTTCCAGCGTGATGGCGCCAACATCCACTGCCGCGTGCCGATCCCGATGACGACAGCCTCGCTTGGCGGCGTGGTCGAGGTGCCGAGCATCGACGGCACCCGCGCCAAGGTCACCGTCCCGGCCGGCACCCAGTCCGGCCACCAGTTCCGCCTGAAGGGCAAGGGCATGTCGGTGCTGCGCGCGACCCAGCGCGGCGACATGTATGTCCAGGCCGTGGTGGAAACGCCGGTCAACCTGAACAAGAAGCAGCAGGAACTGCTGCGCGAGTTCGAGAAGGCCGGCAAGGAAGGCACCAGTCCCGAAAGCGAAGGCTTCTTCGCCAAGGTGAAGGAGCTTTGGGAAGACCTGAAGGACTGAAGGAATCGCAGGCGCTGAGGCGCCTGCAAACCGCATAGTTCTTGTAGGTCGGATAAAGCGAAGCGGCATCCGACGCGCCGATGTCGGATGCCGCTTCGCTTTATCCGACCTACGGGTGACACAACCTGAATCTCTTCACGCCGCGCGCGGCACCGGCACCATCAGGCTGCACGCGAACATCAGCGCCGCCGAGGTGACTACGCTAGGCCCGCTCGGCAGGTCCCAGACCAGCGAGCCCGCCAGCCCTCCCAGTACCGCCAGCATCCCGATCAGCGCCGCCGTTCCCGCCATCTGCTCGGGCGAGCGGGCGAAGCGCCTTGCCGTGGCGGCGGGTACGATCAGCAGCGACGTGATCAGCAGGATGCCGACGATCTTCATCGCGATCGCGATCACGCCTGCGATCAGCAGCATGAAGGTCAGCCGGATCGCCAGCACCGGCATTCCCTCCACCCGCGCCAGATCCTCGTCCACCGTAATTGCCAGCAGCCGGCGCCAGATGAGGGCGAGCACGGCCAGCGCCGCCGCTCCCCCGCCATAGATCCAGACGATGTCGGGCCATGTCACGGACAGGATGTCGCCGAACAGGTAGGCCAGCAGGTCGATCCGCATCGTTTCCATGAAGGCGATGGCGACCAGGCCCAGCGACAGGGTGGAATGAGACACGATGCCCAGCAGCGTATCCGAGGCCAGTTGGCGTTGTTCCTGGAGCAGCACCAGCAGCACGGCGATCCCGACGCAGACGGCGATCACCCCCGCCGTCATGCCGATCCCCAGCAGGTATCCCAACGCTATGCCGAGCAGGGCGGAGTGGGCCAGCGTATCGCCGAAATAGGCCATCCGCCGCCACACGACGAACGAGCCCAGCGGCCCGGAAACCAGCGCTATGCCGCAGCCGCCGACCAGCGCGCGGATCATGAAGTCGTCGAGCACGAAGTCACCCATGGCGGTGCCGGACCTCCGCCAGCGCCACGACTTCGCCGGCGCAGTCGTGATGGTGGTCATGGCTGTGCTGGTAGACCGCCAGCGCCTCGGCATGGCGGCCGAACATCGCCAGGTATTCCGGATGCCGGCTGACATCCTCCGGCCGGCCGGAGCAGCAGATGTGACGGTTGACGCAGACGACGGTATCGGTTCGCGCCATTACCAGATGCAGGTCGTGCGAGACCAGCAGCACGCCGCAGCCGCGCGTCCGCCGGATCTCCGCGATCAGGTTGAACAGCTCGATCTGGCCATGGACATCCACCGCCTGTACCGGTTCGTCCAGCACCAGGATATCGGGCCGCCGCAGCAAGGCCCGCGCCAGCAGCACGCGCTGAAGCTCACCGCCCGACAGGGTCTGGACGGCACTGTCGATCACGTGGGCGGCGCCGACTTCCACAAGCACTTGTTCCAACTCGGCGCGGCCGACCTTCTGCCACAGCGTCAGGAACCGGCGGACGGTCAGCGGCAGCGTCCGTTCCACCTGAAGGCGCTGGGGCATGTAGCCGACGGTCAGGCCGGGCTGCAGGGTGACCGTACCGCTCGATGGCCGGACCAGACCCAGCACCGATTTGACCAGCGTGGTCTTGCCGGCCCCGTTGGGGCCGATCAGCGTCACGATCTCGCCGGGTCCCACATCCAGGTCGATGTTTTCCAGCACCGTTCTGCTGCCATAAGCGACGCTCAGGCCGCGTACTGCGACCAGAGGCCCGTTCTTCGATGCCATGGAGTGTGCCCCAATCCCTCCGCCGCGATCCGGCGCTTGACAATGTAATGTTATAACAGAACAGTAGGCGCTTCGCGACTATGCATTTATGCAAACCTGTTCCCTGTCCGAAGGTCGTCTCCCGTCATGAACGCGCGCATCGCCCGAACTTCCCTCCTCGCCCTCGCCGGCACGCTGATTTTTTCCGGAACGGCCCATATGGGAACGGCAATAGCGGCCGATCCCGTCAAGGTCGTGGCTTCGGTCAAACCCATCCACTCGCTGGTCGCCGGAGTGATGCAGGGCGTGGCCGAACCGGCCCTGCTGCTCAAGGGTGCCAACTCGCCCCATTCCTTCAACATGCGCCCCAGCGACGCCCGCGTGCTCAGTCAGGCCGATCTGGTGTTCTGGGTGGGGGAAGACCTCGAGACCTTCCTGACCAAGCCGATCCAGTCGCTTGGCGGAAAAGCCCATCCCGTTGCGCTGATGGAGGAAGCGGGACTGACCCTGTTGCCGACCCGCGAGGGCGGCGCCTGGGAAAAGCATGAGGACCATGGGCATGAGGACGCTGGGCATAAGGAAAAGGGGCACGACGATCATGATGCCCATGCCCACAAGGCAGGACATGAAGCCGGGCACGAGGATGAGCACGAGCACGGTACTCACGACGCCCATGTCTGGCTGGATGTCGACAATGCCCGGAAGATGGTCGCGACCATCGCCGCGGAACTGTCGGAACACGACAGCTCCAATGCTGTCCGTTATCAAGCCAACGCCGCCTCGCTGACGGAACGCTTGGCCGCTCTGGATGCCGAGCTGAAAACCACGCTGGCTCCCGTCAAGGACCGTCCCTTCGTGGTGTTCCACGACGCCTATCACTACCTGGAGGACCGCTACGGCCTGAACGCTGCCGGCGCCATCACCGTCAGCCCCGACCAGCGTCCAAGCGCCCAGCGTCTCAGCCAGCTCCGGGCCAAGATCTCGAGCCTGGACGCCGCCTGCGTCTTCGCCGAACCGCAGTTCGAACCGACGCTCGTGGCGACCATCGTGGAAAAGACACCTGCCAAGCGCGGCACCCTGGACCCGCTGGGCGCCGCCCTCGACGACGGTCCGGAGCTTTACTTCACCCTGATGCGGGGCATGGCCGCGTCGCTGGTTTCCTGCCTGAAGGGACCGGCCTGAACGTTCCCGGGCGTTACTTCCGTCCCGTCAGCCCCGCCTCGAAATCGCTCAGCAGCTCGATCATGTCCTGGTGCCGTTCGGCGCCCCTGAGCGACAGGCCCTTGAGCAGGACCTTCTCGACGGCGGGAGGGATCGCGACACCCAGGCGGGACGGCGGGATCAGGTCGTCCTGTTCGATCCGGGCCAGCGAGTCGGCGGGCATCTGGCCGGTCAGGGTGCGGTAGAATGTGGCGCACAGGGCATAGACGTCGGTCCACGGACCCTGCCGGCCGCCGGCGTTGTACTGCTCCAGCGGGGCATAGCCGCGCTTCAGGATGACCGTCAGGTTCTGTTCGCCCTGGGAGATCGCCATGCGGGCGGCGCCGAAGTCCAGCAGCTTAGACCGCTTGTCACTGGTGATGTAGATGTTGTCCGGACTGATGTCGCGGTGGAGCACGTTCTTGTCGTGGACGTGGGACAGGCCGCGCATCACCGGCAGGATGACGCTCAGCGCCTCGCCGAAAGGCAGGCGGCCGCCGCGCTCGTTCAGGACTTCCTGGAGCGAGCGGCCTTCCAGGTATTCCATCACCATGTAGGCGGTGCCGTTCTCGGTGAAGAAGTCGAGCACGTCGACGATCTCGGCCGTATTGCGGAACTGCGCCAGAAGCCGCGCCTCGTCCAGGAACTTCTCCATCCCGACCCGATAGGGTCCCGCCTGTTCCGCGCCGCTGGGGGCGACCAGCGAGCTTCCCGGCATCCGGACCGAATACATCGAGGGGTAATATTCCTTGACGGCCACCAGGGCATGCAGCCGTTCGTCCTTTCCGACGTAAGTGATGCCGAACCCGCCCAGGCCGAGGATCCGGCCGATCCGGTAGCGTCCGGTCAGCATGGTGTTCGGAGCCAGGATGAACCCGTCGCGCTGGCTCGGCATGTGCCGGTAGCCGCAGGTCGGGCAGGAATCCGTGTAGCCGGGAGCGAAGCAGCTGGGACAGACCCTGTTCTCGGGCGACGACGGTCCAGCCAGCTTGCCGGCGCCAGAGCCGGCCATTCCGCCATGGTCGAGCAGCCGGGTCTGCGCCGCTTCCGTCGCACTGCCCTCGCTGCCTCTCTGCTCGGCGGTCCTGGATTCCGGAGGCGGCACCGCCGCCAGCAGTTCCTGCAAGGACGCCAGCTCGCGCTTGCGCTCGGCAGGGTCGGCGATGTCCGACACCACCATCGCTTCGAATCCAGGGCGGGACACCAGGGTCAGCAGCCTGCTGCGCGCCATCTCCAGCGGTCTGCCGGGCGTCAGCAGACCCTGGGTGCAAAGCTGCGCCAGCTTGATCACCCGCTGCCGCAGGTTCACGTCCGGGTTGTCGATCTTCTCCAGGATGCGGTTTTCGGTCAGGAAGTCGGTGAAGACCATCTCGACCATGTGCATCAGCTTCGAGCGGATATCGCCGGGAAGCTGGGCGGCGCTGAGCAGGGCGTGGGTGTTGCTCAGCACCTTCATCTTCTGGACCGGGTGCGATCCGCTGTCGACGAAGCTGCCGATCAGGCGCGGCTTGGCGGCCAGATCGTCCAGCGCCTCCAGCATCAGGCGGGGCTGACGCTGTGACAGCGGCGAATGGGCGAGGGCCTGGATATAGTTGATCTTGCGCCCCGGTTCGCCCATCAGCGCCAGCAGCCGGCCCATCGCTTCCTTCAGGCCGGTCAAACCGCCCTGTTCCTGCGTGCGGGCATGGCGGTTGGTCAGCGCTTCGGCCATTTCCGGCCCGCCTTCGACGCCCTTCTCGGTCACCAGCCGTTCGAGCAGCGTCATGAAGGACGACGCCTTGGTGTCGCGGGCGGAAGCCTTGGCGTCGTTGAGCTGGATCTGGATGTGCAGCAACGCCGCCTGACGGGCCTGGGGCAGCCGGCCGGCATCGAACTGATGGGCGAGCGCCCGCAGGTTGTCGGCAAGAGGGGTCAGCAGGGGCGACGTCTCGTCCCCCTTGATGACGTCGAACAGACGGCACAACCGGAGGCTTGGGTCTGCATCGGGACCGAACAGATCGCGGATGGCTCCGTTGGAAACCAGCAGGTCGGCGATCAGCCCGTCCAGCACGGTGACCGCGTATTCGTCGAGCGGTTCATAAAGCCAGTCGGTCAATCGCGACAGCTTGCCCGTCCAGTCGCGTGCGCCCAGCAGTTCCGTGCAGGCGGCATGGACAAGGGCGAAGCGCGAACCACCCGACTTGCCGGAACTCTTGCCGAACTTCGCCACCAGCGGGGCGAAGGCTTGGCGGGCCTTGTAGTTGCGCTGATAGCTGCTGCGCACCGTCCGGGCACGGGCGGCCATCTCCTCGACGCGCTTGTTCAGGCTGTTGCGCGACGCGGCGCCGTCCCTTCCGGTCAGCCGGGCGTGGCTGCCGGCCGCCGTCATGACGGCGCTCTTCATCAGGGGAATGACCCCCAGCAGCTTGTCGGCCTCGTCGGCGCAATGCAGCACTTCGCTGACCATCAGGACTTTCTGGTCCAGATAGTCCGCCAGCAGGCGGCGGATCGTCAGCCGGCTCGACAGCGCGTAGAAGTCTTCCAGCGTTTCGCAGAACGGCGCCTCGATACCGTCGGCGATCCGGATCTGGGTCAACGGCATCGAGGTCTTCATGACCTCCGACACCACGACGGCGACGCTGCCGCCATCGTTACGCTGGATCTTCTTGGTAACCCGCACCCCTGCGGTCGTGGGCTGAAGCATCAGCCGGTCGGCAGCACTCTTAGCCTGATCCTCGTCCTCCAGCAGGTGCTCGAGCATCCACTGGTCGTCACGGTAGATCAGAACCTCGTAAGACGACTTTTTTTTGCGCAGCATGACCGGACAAAGGGAACGGAACTGACGACTACCCGCGGGATCTCTTGATCGCCATAAGCGATTGCACCACGGGAAGTCGAATCAATTCTAACTT